>NZ_FNOY01000096.1 GCF_900107165.1 Nitrosomonas halophila | reverse complement strand
CCCCTACTTTTAGCATCATGGTACGTCCAAAATTTTAAAAGATAAATCTTACCGCCTTAAAGGCGGTGGTTTTAACCTTACTTCGGACTAATAAATTCTCGAGTGTGATGTGGTGCGCCCAGTTTGCATGTCCTTCGCATTTCACGCCATCTACTGGCAGATGTTGCCCATCGATCTCGATATTGCGCAGGATGACATGCTGTGCATCGATGATGCTGACTGTATTGTGGCCACGTCGTCCCAGGAAGACGGCGCGCTTGCCGGATTCTGGTCCGGTGATGATAATGGGGGCATGTGCCTCTCCGCGGAGGCGGTGGATGGGGAGGCCGCGTTGGTAGAGGCCGGGTGTGAGCAGCAACTGGTCGCCAGGCCGAAGATTTCTGAGCTGATGGTGATAATTATCCGGATTTCCCGTGTAGAATTTTCCTGTGGCTACGGGCGATAAAATGCTCAACAAAACAAGTGCTGCCAGGTTTCGGAGGCTATCTCCATACATGGTGCTGTTCTCCTTGCAATATTGCCCGCATGCCGGCAATCGTTGGTATAGGATGCTTGCTTTACGCCTTGCTGTTTGATAGGTTGTCGCGCTGCAAACTGTATCATTGCTTGATTGCGATTTCAGCATGGTGCGCACAACGCAGCCAAGGCCTGGACCGATTGCCGATCCATGCCCATCGATCTAACCATACTTGTTTTCTTAAGGATTATCCATGCTTTGGGTTAAATCATTACATATCATTTTCATGGTCACCTGGTTTGCTGGCCTGTTCTATTTGCCACGATTATTCGTCTATCACGCAATGTGTGACGATCAGCCAGGGAACGAGCGTTTCAAGGTGATGGAACGCAAGCTTTATTATGGCATCATGACGCCAGGCGCATTGCTGACCATTGTGTTCGGTACCTGGTTATGGCTGGGCTATGGCTTTGCGGGTGGCTGGCTGCATGCCAAGCTGGCGCTGGTGGTGCTGTTGGTTGCTTATCATGTCTATTGCGGCAAGCTGCTGCTCGACTTCAAGCATGATCGTAACCGGCATGGCCATGTTTACTATCGCTGGTTCAACGAGCTGCCGGTATTGGTGTTGTTCGCGGTGGTGATACTGGTCGTGGTTAAGCCCTGGTAAGGTTAGGACGGGGCAGGCGATCACTCATCCACGAGCGCTTGCCCTGGAAACAGCGTATCGGTATAGCCAAACTTGCGTAGATCCGTGATCCGCATGGGATAAAGTATTCCGCTCAGGTGGTCGCATTCATGTTGTACGACGCGGGCATGAAATCCGCTGGCGATTCTATCGATGGGATCGCCGGATGGATCGATGCCTTGATAGCGTAGCCGGGTATAGCGTGGCACCAGTCCGCGCATGCCGGGTAGGCTCAAACAACCTTCCCAGTCTTCTTCCATTTGCTCAGTCAGGGGTGTGAGCACTGGGTTGATCAATACGGTAAAAGGCACAGGCTCGGCATCCGGATAGCGGGCATTGTCCTCAACCCCGAAAATAACCACCTGCAAACCGGTCCCGATTTGTGGGGCAGCCAATCCTGCGCCGTTCAGGGCCGCCATTGTGTCTTGCATGTCCTGGAGCAGTGTTGAAAGTGCCGGCGTATGCAGTTGCTCGACCCGCTGGGCAGGCTGCAACAGGCGTGGGTCACCCATTTTTAAGACCGATTTAATCGCCATAGTCTTGTACCAGATGTTCGAGAATATTTCTGACATGTACCATCGATTCTTCCAGAACCGTATAAACCGTTTCCAGAGGGACAGCCTGGGTGCTTTCTCCTCGTCCGGCTGCGTGGTTGGCAACAGCTGCAATGGTGGCGTAAGAAAGGCCCAGTTCTCTAGCCAGTATCGTTTCCGGCATGCCGGTCATGCCTACCATATCCGCGCCATCCCGCTCCAGGCGGTTGATCTCGGCTTCGGTTTCGAGCCTGGGGCCTTGTGTGGCGGCGTATACACCACCGTCGATGACGCTTTCGCCGGCGTGCCGGGCTGCGCGCAAAATGCTGGCGCGTCCGATAGGGCAGTAAGGTTGTGTGAAATCGGTATGGGTGACGGCTTTGTCGGTGCCGTCAAAGTAGGTGAATTTCCGGTCGTAGGTGTAATCGATGATCTGGTCGGGGATGACAATCTTACCGGGTATCATATCCGCGCGAATCCCGCCCACCGATGCGATCGCGATTACCCGGTCAGCCTGCAAGGCATTCAGGGCCCACATGTTGGCACGGTAATTGACAGCGTGTGGCGGAATGGTGTGGCCGTATCCATGTCTTGACAGGAATACAATTTCCTGGCCGTTGATGGTTCCAAATAGCAGCGGGCTGGAAGGCTCGCCGTAGGGGGTTCTCATAATCTGGCGGTGCAATTCCTCTAGCCCAGAGAGTTTGTTCATGCCGCTGCCACCGATAATTGCAATCATAATCGTCCTGCTGAGAGTTTATTGTTTCAAAGCGTAAATCGTGGGCAAGTTCCGCCACATGCCATGTATGTCCATGCCAAAGCCGAAAATATAACGATCAGGCAAAGTGATGCCAGCAAAATCGGCTTGCAAGGGTTTGTCCCTGGCGATCACCTTATCTACCAGTACGGCACTATAAAATGCGCGTGCGCCATTTTTCATTACGCGTTCACGGATCGCAGCCAAGGTCCATCCTTCATCCAGCACATCGTCCAGAACCAGCACCACCCGGTCTTTGAGATCGTCCGGTGGCGCGACTTTCCAGTCCAATTCGCCACCCTGAGTCGTTTCATGATAGCGGGTGCCATGCACGTAACTGAAATGCAAGGGGAAATTCAGCTGGGGTAACAGGTGTCCGGTAAAAATGACTGCACCGTTCATCACGCATAGCACTACCGGGCATTGGTCCGATAGCGTTTTGGCAATGTCTTGCGCCATCTTTCCGATGATGCCTGCCAGTTCCTGGGCTGTGCAAAGTTGTTCTGACTGCTCGAGAATATGCTGTGGAGTCGGGTTTTCTGCCATGAATGCGTGCTCGTTATATGGGGTGTCCTTGGAGTAAGTGTAACAGTTGTGATTCATCCAGAACAGGCACGCCCAATTCGATGGCCTTGGTATATTTACTACCTGGATCTGTACCGGCTATGACATAGTCTGTTCTGGCGGAGACGCTGCCAGTTACTTTGCCGCCTAGCTGCTCGATCTGGTTTTTGGCTTCTTCCCTGGTCATGCCTGGCAGTGTGCCAGTCAGCACAAAGACTTTGCCGGCAATTGCCGGATTATCGCGGGTGGATGGCGGCTTGACTGCATTGCTGCTTTCTTCCCAGCGCATGCCGCTTTGGCGCAGCTGTTCGATGACTTCCCGGTTGTGTGGTTCGGCGAAGAAATCTTCGATACTTTGCGCAACCACTGGTCCAATGTCCGCAATTTGCTGCAATTGTCCTATCGGCATGCACATGAGCTGATCGAGGGTGCCAGCATGGCGCGCGAGCGCTTTGGCTGTTGCCTCGCCGACATGACGAATACCGAGTGCATAAATAAAGCGCGGGAAGGTGGTTTGTTTGCTTTGTTCGATTGCCGCGAGCAGGTTGCAGGCGGATTTTTCGGCCATGCGTTCCAGTTGCGACAGGGTTTTGACATCCAATCGGTATAAGTCAGCGGGGGTTCGGACAAGGGCGCGCTCGATCAGCTGATCGACCAGTTTCTCACCCAGCCCATCGATATCCACGGCACGGCGAGAGGCGAAATGCAGAATGGCTTGTTTTCGTTGTGCGGGGCAGAATAAGCCACCGCTGCAACGGGTGACTGCTTCTCCTGGCAGACGCACTGCTTTCGATCCGCACACTGGGCAATGGTCCGGCATGACAAAAGGCTGAACCGTTGATGAACGCTCCCCGGGCACGGCTGCGACCACCTCCGGGATGACATCCCCCGCCCGCCGGACGATGACTTTATCGCCGATTGCGATCTTTTTTCGTTGAATTTCATCTTCGTTATGCAGTGTGGCGTTGGTGACCGTCACGCCGCCCACAAAAACCGGTGCAAGCCGCGCGACGGGTGTCATGGCACCGGTTCGTCCCACCTGAATTTCTATAGCGAGTAGCTCGGTCACGGCTTCTTGTGCCGGAAATTTATGGGCAATGGCGAAACGCGGTGCGCGCGAGACATAACCCAGTTTTTCCTGTTGGGACAAATTGCCTACTTTGTAGACAACGCCATCGATGTCGTAGGGCAGCGATGTGCGCATTTCCTGTATTTTGTGATAATAGGCAAATACTGCTTCGATGTCGGCGGCGGTGACACTTTCCTGTGCGACCAGAAATCGTTGGGATACCAGGTAGGCGAGGATCTCGCTGTGTTGGCTGAAAACCAGGCTGTTGACCTGATTGGCGCCTATTCCATAGGCATAGAAGGTCAGCTTGCGTGTGGCGGTGATGGCGGAATCGAGTTGGCGCAATGATCCGGCAGCGGCATTACGCGGATTGACGAAGGTTTTTTCGCCTTTTTGCTGCTGCTGTTGATTCAGTCGTTCAAAATCAGCTTTTAGCATGATCACTTCGCCGCGCACCTCCAACAGGCCTGCTGCATGAGGGGTTTGCAATCGCAGCGGAATGGATGGGATGGTGCGCAGATTCAAAGTGATGTCTTCCCCGGTGTAACCATCCCCTCGGGTGGCGCCTTTTGTGAAAATGCCGTCCTCGTATATCAGATTGACAGCCAAGCCGTCGAATTTGGGTTCGACTGCATAGTCGACCAGATCGATCGCAAGTGCATCCCGGATGCGCCGATCAAAACTCCTGACTTCATGCTCGGTGAATGCGTTGGCCAGCGATAGCATGGGTGTGTGATGCGCGAGTTGACCAAATGCCTTCAATGGCGGTGCTCCTACCCGCTGGGTGGGAGAATCCGGTGTGATCAGGTGGGGGTATTGCTGCTCAAGCTGCTGTAGCGTTCGGAACAGCTGATCGTATTCCGCATCCGGAATAGTGGGCGCATCTTGTACGTAGTAGCGATAATCATGCGCGGCAATTCGCGCGCGTAAAGCCTGTAAACGCTCTTTGATCGTTTTGTCAGAGTCCATGAATGCTGCAGGTGATAGTTGATAATGTAAAGCCCTCTACGCTCTTTTCAGGTTCAGCGTGGCCATCGTACAAGGGTGCGTTTAAGCACCATAAAACCGGCGAGGAACTATCCTGAGTATCATACATCCTAGGAGGCTGTCCGAGTATAGACTGATCTACTGCGGACGAACCTGCCAGGCTGGATTTTTCGATCCTTTTCGTTGAATAGAACCACTATTCGCGTCAAATGATCTAAAAATCCCGCTCAGCCAGCTTCGCCCTCGCTACGATCGCTATTCTCGGACAGCCTCCTAGTGAAAATTGGGGCGTGGCAGAGAATGTATTCGGGATGCACGATTATAGCCATCCCACAAGCAGGATACAGGGCCTATTGGTTATGAGTATTGCTAAATTTATGCGGCATACCATATTAGCTGTGATATTGTATTTCTACGCTTTCTAACACAGGAGGAGCAATTATGAATATCAGATCAACCAGTCTGTCCTTTTTGGTGGGGGCCTTGTTCGCAACTTCCGCTTGGGCGGCTTCCGCCACGCCTTCCATGATTGATTTGTCCTCCAGTCAGGATCAAGTCAGACCGCTTATTTTGACTGAAGCGCATCAGCATCAGGAGCGTGAAGGCCGTGGCGAAGGCCGGGGAGAGGGCAGGAAAAGACAAGGTCAGGCAGATCAAGCAGGTCAAGCAGGTCAGGGCGGCCACGGTGCTCATGGCGGCGGTAAACATGGCGGTGGTAAGCATGGTGGCGATAAACATGGCGAGAAGAAAGCCAAGAAAGACAAGAAGGACAAGGGGCATGGACACCATGGTTATGCACATATTGTTGCGACCCATGCTGATGCGCTCGGGCTTTCAGATGAGCAGCTTGGTAAAATTGCACGCCAGCACATGAGAGACGATAAGGAGCATAAACGCCTTAAAGAAAGTATGAAGCAGAGCATGAAAGCGCTCCGTAAGGCGATTATGGATCCCGGAAGTGATGAAGAAACCATACATGAACTTGGAAAATCGCATGTGAAAGAATTCAGCGCCATGGTCAGACACCATGTTCGGGAACGAAAAGCAGTGCATGAAGTGCTGACACCCGAGCAACTGGAGCAACTGCAGTCGATGGAAATAAGCCATGATGATCATGATCATTGAGTCGCATCAGATGTAACAAAAAATGCATGATATGTGAAGAAGGGCAGAAGGCCGTGATTGGCTTTCTGCCCTTTTGTACATTTTGTTGAAGCGATGCGTTATCGGCCTGGCCTGCAAAGAAGCCGTTTGATGACAAAATTAGAAAACAAAACCGATATCTCCTGATAGATCCACTCCGGAAACCCCAACCAAGGTGACCGTGCCATGGGCTGTTCCGTCAACATCGACTATGATGGTGGTATTAACACCATTGTCTTCGATAGCCAGATCATCATAAGCCGACACACCTGTGACAGCAAAAATGATCTGATCTCCATCGCTTTGGCGAAAATCATAAATAAAATCATTGCCAAAGTTATTCATGAAAACGAAAGTATCCGCGCCGCCCTGAGTGATGCTAGGATCGCCAAAATCTCCCCACATATGATCGGTTGCATTGGTTCCACTGATCAGAATGTCATTGCCGGCCTTGACATGTGCTTTCTTGTTTAGATTAAGCTTGCTTTCGATGTTGGCAGCGAATTCAGAAAAATTTATGCCGGCAATATTGTCGGGAAGACGATCCATGGCAGTGTTCAGGATCTCGTTGCTGTTGATGCCTGTCAGTTCATTGAACTTGTCCAGGATCTCGTCGATAGTAATAGAAACGCTAATTTCCCTGGCATCGCCATACAAATAATTGGTGACGGTATTCCCAATCTCGCCATTACCATCTCCGCCCTGGAGTATGTCGTTGCCGCCTTTAGCATGGCCTGACATAATCAGGGCATCACCAGCCAGAATATTGACGATATGTCCAACACCGAGATTATTCCCGCCGATTAACTCATCATTACCCCCCTTGGCGTGGTTGAACATCCCCAAAGCATCACCGGTCAGGATATTCATGACGCTTCCAATGCCTGCATTATCGCCGCCAACCAGCACGTCATTGCCGCCCTTGGAATGATCGAACATCAGTGCTGTATCACCTGTCAGGCCATTGATAACGGCGCCATTGATGTTATGACCACCGGTCAGCACATCGTTACCACCTTGGGCATGATTGAACATCACACCAGAATCACCGGCCAGGCCGTTAACGAGAAGGCCTCCATGACTGTTATTGCCGCCGGTTAGCGTATCGTTACCACCTTTAGCGTGATTAAACATCAGTCCAGAGTCGCCTATGAGGGCGTTAACCAGAATCCCGCCATCGCTGTTATTTCCACCCAGTAATGTATCGTTGCCGCCTTTAGAGTGATTGTGCATGAATGCAACATCACCGATAAGCAGGTTGATAGAACCATTATCCGTGCCATTCAATATCTGATTCTTGCTTTTCTGATGGCCCGTGAGCGCTGGATTCTTATCGGGATCACCGAATTGTATTACTGCCATTTAGTAAACCTCCGTTTTAAAGCATATGCTCTTCATTGGCATCAAATGACTCTTTTGCGTTGCTTGAATATTCTTTTATTAGTCCGAAGTAAGGTTAAAACCACCGCCTTTAAGGCGGTAAGATTTATCTTTTAAAATTTTGGACGTACCATGATGCTAAAAGTAGGGG
>NZ_FNOY01000043.1 GCF_900107165.1 Nitrosomonas halophila | reverse complement strand
TGCTGCATAACAACATGCCGTTTGATGGTGACAAGTTTTTCAAAATAAAGGGCGCTAATATGTAAATTTTGCTTGACTGAAGACAGAGTATCTACGGCCAAAACCACGAATGCACACGAATGAACACGAATGATGACAATTACTTCGGTTGCGTTGCGCTTGATAATGGGGCCGGTTATTACATCTTCACCCCGCCACATGATCCAACCCCTGCGCGCATCAGCACCAATTCATTGGTGTCTATTCGTGTCCATTCGTGGTTTGAATTGCAGGCGTAGGGTGCACTTGTGCACCGGCTTTTTGCTGTGTGGAAAAGGGCTGCTGCGGGCCGGGTGTTTGATGGTGCACAGGTGCACCCTACCGGGCTTGCAAATTCATCTCTTGCAGCATAGTTATACTGCGCATAGTATATGTGGATAAAAAGCACGGGAGATATGCGCATGAATGCATTTTTTGACGTACGAGCCGCAAAAAAGCCTGTAAATGTCAGTATAAACAGCGATTTGCTTGCCAAGGCCAAAGAGCTGAAGATTAATCTGTCAGCAACACTGGAAGCGGCTCTGACTGAATTGGTGAACGCCAGGCAGCATGAACTTTGGAAGGCGCAAAACAAGATTGCTATTGAAACCTATAACCAGTTGGTTGAGGAACATGGCATCTTTAGCGATGATCTGAGAAATTTTTAATGGCTCAGTTCAAGGTTTATGAAAACCCAAATAATGTAACCAGGAGAATCTATCCTTATCTTTTGGATATCCAATCCAATGTACTCGATAGCCTGCGAACCACTATTGTTATTCCACTTTGTCCGGCCGATCTTGCGGGAAAAGCAGCCATTACAAAGTTATGCCCAATTCTGGAAATAGAAAATAAATCTTTTATTGCGCTCACACAACAAATCGCAGGGATAGACAGGAAATTTCTGGGAGAGGAAATCGGCGATCTTTCTCGGTATCGATCTGAAATCGTTGCTGCATTGGATTTCATCGTTTCCGGAATATAGTGTTTGCATGCCGGAGTCATGCATGCCGGGATCAGGTTTCGAACCAGGAAAGTATAAGGAGTGTTATCGATTCTGGCTTTGGCCTTCTAGCCTTATTCGTTATGCGCTATGCTGCATTTCTTTATGAAAGTATTACAGCCGGATAAAGCCTATCATGATGAAGATAAAACTGACCGAATTGCCAATTGACGAGCGCATACAGCTGGTTGAGGATTTATGGGATAGCATCGCGTCTGATCAGAAGATGTTGCGACTGACCGCTGAACAAAAGGCTGAGCTTGATAGACGTCTAAATGCCTACGAAGTCGATAAAAACCCAGGCCGATCAGCGATGGAGGCGATCGCAGAAATTCGGCGTGATTTGTGACCTGTGAAGTTCGACTCCGGCCGGAAGCGGAGAGGATCTGGCAGATGCGGCGGCCTGGTATGAAGAGCGACAGCAGGGATTGGGTCACAAATTCCTCGATGAAGTGACGATAACGTTATCGAATGTTGCAGAAACTCCGCTGGCATACCCGAATGTTCATCGGGGTACAAGGCGCGCAATGATCAGACGGTTTCCTTTTGGTATCTATTTTCAAATAGAAAAAGCAACAATCATCGTGGTTGCGGTAATGCATGGCAGCCGAAATCCGCATCGGTGGAAAAGTCGGACATAACGTTAACCGTAATTGGGCCGGTTGCCACCCCTTCACCCCGCCACATGACAAAACCCAACCCCTGCGCGCATCACCATCAATTCATTCGTGTGTATTGGTGTCCATTCGTGGTTTGAATTGCAGTCAAGCACCCGGCCCGCAGCAGCCCTTTTTCACACAGCAAAAGCCGGTGCACAAGTGCACCCTACGCCCTTCGGCAATCGCCATCACCGTGATAACCACGAATGTTTGAGTGGTGATGCTCACATGGGTTGATTTTCATCATTCGCGGTTCAAACCCAAGCCGTGAGGGGTAAGTGTGGGTGTTTGGCAACAGTTGGGCGATGTGGGGGGGCGGATTGATGCGAATTGTTGGGGGGGTGGGGTGTGAGTTTGCTACCATTTAGCTTTGGTATGGATTGGGATTGCCGTGGTGCTGGCCGGGTTGGCTGGCGCTGTGTGGTGAAGATGGAATGAGGTGGGTATGACTCGAATAGTGACGATTTTGATGGTCGGGCATACGGATGAGGCGGCCGGGCGAGTGCGTGATCGGCTGGGGCAGGATGGGTTGCCGGCCACGGTGCGTTGTGTGGCGGCGCGGGAAGACTTGGTGGATGTGCTGCAGGAGCGGGCGTGGGATGTGGTGTTGACCGATGACCAGCCGGAGATGCGCGCCGAGCAGGTGCTGGCGCTGGTGGCAAGGCAGGTGCTGGATATTCCGGTGGTTGCGCTGGTTTCCCACGACGATGAGCGGGTGGCGGCGCGCTTGCTGGCGGCCGGGGCGCGGGATTTCTTATTGGCTGGCAGTCTCGCGCGCCTGACGCCGGCGATACGTTATTGCTTGCAGCAGCATGAGCGGCTGCAGCATTTCCATGCCACCCAGCTGGCGCTGGAGAAGAGCGAAGCGCGTTTCCGCGCGCTCGCTTCCAATTTGCCTGGGCTGGTGTTCCAGTGCGTGCTGGAGGCGGATGGTGAAATTGCCTTTCCTTATGTCAGTGAAGGCTGCAAGGCGCTGCTGGGGCTGGCGCCAGAGATTCTGCAAGCGCGGCCGGCCAAGTTCGCTGAATTGATTCTGGCTGAAGATGCGGCGGGTTACGGGCAGTCGATGCAGGCTTCTGCCAGGCAGTTTGCTGCCTGGAACTGGGAGGGGCGTATCCAGGCACAGGGCGATACCGATATCAAGTGGGTCAGCCTGCGGGCCACGCCGCGGCGCGGGGCGCGGGGCGCGGGGCGCGGTGCTGTGGGATGGAATCATGCTCAATATCACGCGCAACAAGCAAACTGAAATCGAAATCGCGCGTTCGCGCGCCCAGCTGGCGGAATTGATCGCTTATTCGCAGAAAGTGAAGGAGCATGAGCGCGCCCGGATCGCGCGCGAAATTCACGATGAAATCGGCGGAATCTTGACCGCGATCAAATGTGAGCTGGTGCCTTGCATGGATAATAGCGAGCGGGCGGCCGCATTTTACCGCAACAAAGCCGCCGCGATCGAAACCTTGGTGGATATGGTGATCGACAGCACGCGCCGGATCGCACTTGATTTGCGGCCGGGGATTCTCGATTGCGGGATCGTGCCGGCGGTGCGGTGGCAGGCGAGGGAGTTCAGCAAGCATACCGGGGTCGCCTGTTTTGTGGTGTGCGAGTCGGAGGAAATTGACCTGGACGGGGATTTGGCAGTGGCGATTTTCCGGGTTTTTCAGGAGGCGCTGACCAATGTCGCCAAGCATGCCGGGGCATCCGAAGTGCAGGTCAGGCTGGCGGAGACGGGCGGCTGCATGTATTTGGAGGTTGCCGATAACGGCCGTGGAATCACCCGGCCGGAGTTGGATAAAGTGGAGTCATTCGGCATCAAGGGCATGCGCGAGCGTTGTCAGCAGCTTGGCGGGCGGTTTCATATCCAGGGGCAGGCGAAAGCGGGCACCGAGGTGATGATCTGGATTCCGATCAAGAGTCCCGCGCCCCGCTCGCCTGAAATGCCGGCTGAATGAATCGGTATGGCATGCTGCCATCATAGCAGGACTAGGGGTTACAACCATGATAAGGGTGATGATTACCGATGATCACGCGATTGTACGCCAGGGGCTGAAGCAGATTCTGAGCGAGACTGGCGATATCAGCGTGACCGGGGAGGCCGAAACCGGTTTTCAGGCAATCAAGATTGTGCGCCAGCGGGTATTCGATGTGTTGCTGCTGGATATATCACTGCCTGACCGCAACGGCATCGAAGTGCTCAAGCAGATCAGAAAGGACCGGCCGGGCCTGGCGGTGCTGATGTTGAGCATGCACAATGAGAATGAATTTGCGGTCCGCGCGCTGCGGGCGGGTGCAGCCGGTTATCTGAACAAGCAAAGCGCGCCCGCGCAGCTGGTGACCGCGATCCGCCAGGTCGCGGCCGGGCACAAATACATTACCCTGGCGCTGGCCGAGGAACTGGCCAACGCCATCACTACCGGTACCGACCAGCCATTGCATGCTGCGCTTTCCGATCGGGAATATCAGACCTTGTGCATGATCGCCGCCGGCAAGGGGCTGACCGAAATTTCCGAAGAAATGTGCCTCAGCCCGAAAACCGTCAGCGTATACCGCGCCCGCCTGATGGAAAAACTGAAACTCTCCAACAACAGCGAACTGATCCGCTACGCGATCAGACATCACCTGGTCGATTGAGTATTGTCACGCGGCAAGGTGTAGCCGTTGCTGTCCTGTGACTGGGATTGGTGGAACCACGAATAAACACGAATAGACGCGAATGGTTTGGTAGTGACGCTCACGGGGGTTGAGTTTTGTCATGTGGCCGGGTGGAGGCGGGTTAGCCGGTCTGGTTGCGGGTGAAACACAGCCTTTTTATTATTAGTGTGTATTCGTGTCCATTCGTGGTTGACTCCGTCCGCAAATAGGCGCGAGGGCAGATGAATGGTTCTGGTTGTCTTGCTTGGATGGGCTGCGTTGCTCCTGCCCGGCTTTGACATGGCACAATAAAAGGCGCGTTTTCTCCTCATAGTTCCCACTTTTGAATCGGCCAGATGCTGTTAATCTGCCCCTCGCGGCAGGCATTCTACTGGAAAAATCTTTTTGATCCTTTTCGATTCTGTATTCCGTAGAGGGCTGCCGGAATGAATCTGGAGAACCCGGTTGATGGCTATTTTGATTGACATGAATTGCATAGTTTTTAAGTTTGTCGCCTAACCGGGACTCTCAACATAATAACTCTGGCGATGGTATAACTTGGAGAGGGCGCGCATGCAAACTTCAGATGAAAATAAATCACTGCGGCTGGTTGGATCCTCGGGCGCCGGCAAGCGCAAAACGCAGCACGATGATGCGCAGCAGTCGACCCCTGGTGCCGATGCCTATTATCAGCATGTCGAATACTATGCGCAACGGATGCGCGATAGCAGCCAGGCCGGTGACGGTATTGATGCCCTGGAAACCGCGCTGGCCGATAGCTACGATCAACGTCATGGCAACGATTTGTATCATGCCCAGGAGCAGTTGCGGCTGGCCGAGCAAAGAATTGAATCACTCAAATTTGAACTGGAGCAGCTGCGGGAGCAGGTGCATACCGATCCGATGACGGGGGCTTTCAACCGGCGGGGATTGAATACCGTCTACCTGCGTGAGGCCGCGCGGGCCGATCGCAACGAAAATGCCTTGTGTGCGGTGGCGGTCGACCTGGATGATTTCAGCCGTATTAACTATCAGTATGGCTACCAGTTTGGCGATGCCGTCCTGATGCATTTTGCGAGAATGGCGCGTGCGTCCTTACGGCCGAGCGATGTGGTGGCCCGTTACGGGGGTGAGGAATTCATCATTCTGCTGCTTGATATCACGCCGGCTTCGGCGGGCTGGGTGATGCAGCGCCTGCGCACCAATTTTTCCAAGAAACCGTTATTGGATATGGATGGCCATCCCGTTACGGTCACTTTCAGTGCCGGGATCGCTTTGCGGCGATTTCACGAGAACCAGAATAGCTTGTTCGAGCGTGCCTATGAAGCGCTCTATCTCGCCAAGCGCTCCGGCAAGGACGCCATGAGGGTGGCTGCCGACAGCGATAAACTCTGATGCTCAATGTTTTCCTGGGCAGACAGCCGATTCTGGATCGCAAGCAGAATCTGATTGCTTATGAATTGCTGTTCCGGGCGGGTTCGGGGAATTCGGCAGATATCACCAATGATGTCGAGGCTTCAGCCAATGTCGTGATCAATGCCTATGGCCAGCTCGGCATACAGCGTGTGCTGGGTCGGCAGCGTGGCTTTATCAATGTCAGCCGTGAACTGTTGATGAGTGATGCCATCCTGCTGTTGCCCACCAGGCATGTCGTGCTGGAATTGCTGGAATCGATTTCGATTACCGAGGAGGTTGTGCAGCGCTGCCTGGAACTGAAGCGGCTGGGTTATCGGCTCGCGCTGGATGATGTGACCCAGGTCGATGACCAGATCAGACAATTGCTGCCGATCGTCAATGTGGTGAAAGTGGATGTGTTGACGCTGACCGAGAACGAGATCGGCTGCGTGGTCGAAACGCTGAAGAATTGGCGGGTGACCCTGCTTGCCGAAAAAGTGGACAATCAGGCGCGAGCCGGGATCTGCATGGCGATGGGTTTCGAGCTGTTTCAGGGCTACTATTTTGCCAGGCCCGAGATCGTGAAGGGCAGGCAGATAGAACCGGCCAAACTTTCTCTTTTGCAATTGCTGGCGCTGGTGACGCATGATGGCGAAATCGATGGTATCGAGCAGCTGCTCAAGCATCAGCCGGGTTTAAGCTATAACCTGTTGCGCATGGTCAATTCGGTGGCAGCAGCGTTTCCGCACAAAATTGGCTCCATACGACAGGCTGTGATGGTGCTGGGTTATCGCCAGTTGCAGCGGTGGGTACAATTGCTCTTGTTTGCCTCCAATGCTTCCGGTGGCGGGATGTCCAATGCCCTGATGCAGACGGCTGCCGTGCGGGGCAAGTTGATGGAATCAATTGCTGCCATAGACCGCCCGGGTGACAGAAATTATCATGACCAGGCCTTCATGACGGGCATCATGTCCTTACTGGATGCGTTGTTCGGTATCGATATCCGGCAGATAGTGGATAAGCTGCAGATGCCGGATGAAATCATCCAGGCGTTGTTAACCCGTGAAGGCCGGTTCGGCCAACTCCTACGGTTGATCGAGGCCAGTGAGAAAGGGGACAGGATGCAAGTTGATGCGATCCTGGCTGGACTGGGCTTTCTGGATATGCCAAGCCTGCGCCAGGCAGAGCTCGGGGCTTTGAAATGGGCCAGTCACATCAATCAACAGGCATCGTCAGCTCACAAATAGCGTAGGGTGGCCTGTTCCGCTATTGGTCTTGGTAACCACGAATGGACACCAATGTACACCAATGATTGGGTGATGATGTTGACATGGGTTGAGTTTTGTCATGGGCGGGATGAAGACGTGGTAACCAGCCCAATTACGGTTAAACACAATCGAAGTTGTTTTCATCATTCGTGTTCATTCGTGTTCATTCGTGTTCATTCGTGTGTATTCGTGGTTTGAATTGCAGTCAAACACCCGGCCCACAGCAAAAGCCGGTGCACAAGTGCACCCTGCCGGGCTGTTGCGCTATTGGAAGTGATTTTCATTATATGTGTGCATTCGTGGTTGTAATTTGCAACCAAAGTGCTGGCTTCACACGAGCATGCTGTTTGTTTGAGTGTGGGCGCGTCGCCAATTCCCATTATATGAGTATGGTCATTGGGTGTTTTGACCGGGCGTCTATTGCCTCTGGCTGGCAAAAAAGCCCGTGTTTGATAGCTTATTTTATTATTTGTCAACTGGGTGCGACAAATAATGGCTAAATTGGGTGCCGCTTTTGCTTCCCATGTCAAAAATTCTGGGTTAGAATCCTTCTCAGCTTTATGGGTTTTTTCACAAAAGGTAAACGCATAAGGTGGTATTGCCGGGCATCTGAGCTGAGATAACTACAGTTTCCCGGGCGAATGGGAGTTTATCCAAAAATGGGTAAAAACATTTAATTATATTAGGAGGATAAAGCATGGGATACAATGACGCGGCAACAACTCAAAGAGAAGAATCCAAAGAGAAAGAAGCTTGGAAAGTGACCATCGTTACCACCGTTGCGTTTATCGTGATCGGCTTCATGATCTGGAGCACCGGCATGGGTGGTAAGTACTGATATTTTGTTTTTCTACCCTGAAGACTTGATGAATCGTAACGAAAAAGAGTATTTTATTAGTCAGGGTGCGTGATTGAGGACAGGTCAACTGATCTGATTTCATGAAGCCAGTTCAAGATTAATTTAAATACTTGTTTTAAGGAGGTATAAGAAATGGGTTATGACGAGGAAACGACAAGAAGAGAAGAGGCTAAGGAAAAAGAAGCCTGGAAAGTCGCTATTGGCGCAACTGTTGCGTTCATTGTGATTGGATTCTTGATCTGGTCTACCGGTATGGGCGGTAAATACTAACCTTTTTCTTGATTGTCCTGATAAGTTCATGAGTCAAGACTAAGAAGGGTGTTTTATTATCAGGGGTCTGTAACCAGTGGTTATACTTGCTGGTTACAGACCCCTGAGAACGTAATTAGATGTTTTATTGTTTAATTAAAGGAGAGTATGAAACATGGGTTATGATGAAGAAACTACAAAAAGAGAAGAAGCCAAGGAAAAAGAGGCATGGAAAGTTGCTATCGTCGCTACGGTAGGTTTTATCATCCTCGGCTATTTCATCTGGGGCTTCGGATTGGGCGGTAAATACTAATCATATCTACCGTTTTATACTCGACGGCCGGACGTTCTGACAGAATTTCCGGCCGTTGTTTTATTTAGGAGTCGTTCATAAATAACTGTAACACTTGGATCACATCTGGCGGGTGCACTGCGGCGTTACTCGTCGTCGCCATAGCCTTGCTATGACTCCTCCTCTCGCCTTGCATTGCATCCCACCAGACGCGCCCAATTGTCACACTTATTCCTTCACGACTCCTTAGGGTTCGGAATTTCTACCGGGCTCACCTGAATCTTCTATCTTGCACGGATTGCCTGTCATCTTTTGTGGGTCGACCCACATGTCAAACTGCTCTGCCGTAACATAACCGAGCGCGATTGCCGCGGCTTTCAGTGTCGTATCCTCGCGGTAAGCCTTTTTGGCGATTTCTGCCGCCTTGTCATAGCCAATATGGGGGTTGAGGGCGGTGATCAGCATCAGTGAATCATGCATCAGTTGCTCGATACGGGTGTGATTGGCGCTGATGCCGCGCGCGCAGTGAGTGTTGAAACTCTCCATGCCGTCTGCCAGCAGCCGCGTGCTCTGAAGGAAATTGTGGATGATCAGTGGCTTCATGGCATTGAGCTCAAAATTGCCCATGGCGCCGCCGAAGTTGATCGCGACATCGTTGCCCATGACCTGACAGGCCAGCATGACCAAGGCTTCCGATTGGGTCGGGTTGACCTTGCCGGGCATGATCGAGCTGCCCGGTTCATTCTCCGGAATACGAATCTCGCCGATGCCGCAACGCGGGCCGGAGGCCAGCCAGCGTATGTCGTTCGCAATTTTGATCAATGCAGCGGCCAGGGTTTTGAGCGCGCCATGGGCGTGCACCAATGCGTCATGGGCCGCCAGTGCCTCGAATTTGTTGGGCGCGGTCACGAATGGATGGCCGCTGAGGCGGGCGATCTCGGCGGCGGTGCGGGTAGCGAATTCCGGATGGGTGTTGAGGCCGGTGCCGACCGCGGTGCCGCCCAGCGCCAGTTCGAGCAGATGGGGCATGGCGGCTGCCAGGTGGGCCAGGCTGTGGTCCAGCTGGGAGACATAGCCGGAGAATTCCTGCCCCAGGGTCAGCGGGGTGGCGTCCTGTAAATGAGTGCGGCCAATCTTGACGATATTTGCGAATGCCTCGGCTTTGGCGGCGAGGGTTGTGCGCAGCGTCTCGAGCGCGGGCATCAGTTGTTCGCGCACCGCGATGACTGCCGCCACATGCATGGCTGTCGGAAACACATCGTTGGAGGACTGTCCCTTATTGACATGGTCATTCGGGTGGACTTTGCGTGCGGCGCCGCGCTGGCCGCCGAGAATTTCGGAAGCCCGGTTGGCCAGCACTTCGTTCATGTTCATATTGGTCTGCGTGCCGGAACCGGTTTGCCAGACAACCAGCGGGAACTCACCCGCATGTTGCCCGGCCAGGACTTCATCGGCGGCCTGCATGATCGCCCGGGCGATGTCGCCGTCCAGCAGGCCCAGCTCGTGATTGACGCTGGCTGCGGCGCGTTTGACCCATGCCAGGGCGTGAATCAGGGCAGGCGGCATGCGCTCGCCCGAGATCCTGAAATTGTCCAGCGAGCGCTGGGTTTGCGCGCCCCACAAAACATTTGTGGGCACTTTTACGCTGCCCAGGGCGTCATGTTCTTCGCGGTATTGATCCATAGTCATGGTTTGCTGAGTTGATAGCGGTATATGCGGCGGCTAGCCGCGGGTATTCGATTGCTGGTCGAATGCTTCGAGAAATACCGGCAGTTGGGGCTGCCAGCCTTTTTTGCGATGTTCCGCCACGACATTGGTGAAAATGCCACCCCGCACATAGAATTTCGAGGTCAGGCGCATGAAGCGGGGCTTGAGGACCACAACCAGGTCATCCAGTATCTGGTTGGTGACCGCCTCGTGGAAAGCGCCTTCATCGCGATAGGACCAGATGTAGAGCTTGAGACTCTTGAGCTCGATACATTTTTTGTCCGGGATATAGTCGAGCGTCAGTCTTGCGAAGTCTGGCTGTCCGGTTTTGGGGCATAGGCAGGTGAATTCAGGGATTTCCATGTGTATCCGGTAATCGCGCGCGCGGACGGGGTTGTCGAAAGTTTCCAGGCTCTTTGAAGGCCGGGAGAAGGTGGCTTTTTCAGTTTTTTCCATAGCAGATAAATCGTTTAGAATAGGCGTCTAACCGAAATTATAACCTTTTGCCTACCCAAATTGCGCCTGACCGAAATCAAACTTGCGGGTTTCAAGTCGTTTGTTGATCCTACCGTTATCCCCGTTCCCGGTAATCTGGTTGGAATCGTCGGGCCCAATGGCTGCGGCAAGTCCAACGTGATCGACGCGGTGCGCTGGGTGCTGGGGGAGTCGCGCGCCTCGGCTTTGCGTGGCGAATCCTTGCAGGATGTCATCTTCAACGGCTCGGCCAAGCGCAAGCCGGTCGGGCGGGCGAGTGTCGAGCTGGTGTTCGATAACAGTGCCGGCAAGGTGGCGGGTCAGTGGGGTACCTATAATGAGATCTCCATCAAGCGCATCATGCAGAAAGAGGGCGAGTCGGCCTATTACATCAACAACATCCATGTGCGCCGCCGTGACGTAGCGGATATCTTTCTCGGGACTGGTGTCAGCGGGCGCGGTTATGCCATCATCGAGCAAGGCATGATTTCCCGGATCATTGAGGCCAAGCCACAGGAATTGCGCACTTTCCTTGAGGAAGCAGCGGGCATTTCCAAATACCGGGAACGGCGTCATGAAACCGAGCTGCGTTTGAGCGATGCACGCGGCAATCTGTTGCGCCTGGATGACATTCTCGAGGAATTGGAGAAACAGTCGCATCATTTGGCCGCGCAAGGGGAAGTGGCGCTGCGCTACCAGGACTTGCACCGTCAGTTGTCGGCCTCGCAGTGCGCGCTGTGGTCGTTGCGCAAGCGGCAGGCCGAGGCTCAGCGGCTCAAGGCGCAGGCAGATATCGAACAGCTGACCCAGGAACTGGCCGATTTGCAAACCGGTCTGCAGCAAACGGTCGCGCGACTGGATGAATGCCGTTCGCAGCAACGGACGGTGAATGATCGGCAGCATCGGATCCAGGGGGAGCTGTATGCCGCCGATGGCGAAATTGGCCGGATAGAACAGAATATCCGGCATATGCGTGAAAATCGGGAGCGTCTGGTTCAGCAGATTGCCCAGGCGTCCGACCGGTTGCAAGAACATGAACAGCAGGCGGATCAAATGCTCGATGATCTGGCAGCATGGCGGGATAAACTGGAACAGGCGAGCGAATACCACGCGGTCTGTGCCGAGAAGCATGTATTAGAAGCCGGACAACTGCCGCAGCAGGAGGTGGCTGCTCGCAACGATCAGGCGCATGTGTCAAAATTGCGGGAGGCATTGGCACTGGCGCGCCAGAACGAGAAATTGCAACAGAATCAGCTTGCCCATGCCGAGAAAACCCTGCAACAACTGACGCTGCGCCAGCAGCGTTTGCTGGATGAGCAGCGCGACCAGCCTTTGATTGAACAGGAACGCTTGACCGCGTTGCAGCAGGCGAATAGCGAGCTGGCTACTGTGCTGGAAACGCGCCAGCAATCGCTGCAAGTGCAGGAGACGCAGCTGGAAGCCGCGCAACAGGAGAAAGAAGCGGCCCTGCAGGCGGTGCAGGCACTGCAGCGGGAGATGACGCAAGCCAAGGCGCAGCAGGATGCTTTGCAGCGGTTGCAGTGCCAGCTGGAAAGTGATCAGGATCTGAATGCCTGGGTGGCGGGACATCGGCTGGATGCGCTGCCGCGTTTATGGCAGCAGATAGGGGTGGCGGATGGTTGGGAAAACGCGTTGGAGGCGATCCTGCGCGAGCGTATCCAGGCGGTGAGCGTGGACCGGCTGGAGCAGGCGCTGGACTGGGAGGGGCAGCATCCCCCTGGCAAGTGGTCTGCCTGCGAATGCGCGCCGGTATCGGGCCAGTCAACCCCTGGCACGCAGGCCGCAACTGCCGCTGACCGGCCATGGCAGCCGCTCGGCGCGCTGTTGCAGTACCGCAATCCAGCGATTCGGCCCGTGCTGGAAAACTGGCTGCATGGCGTGTTCACGGTCGACAGCATTGCGGCCGGTCTGCGCGACAGAATGCAGCTCGCGCCTGGGGAAATGCTGATCACAGCCGAAGGGCATAGCCTGACCCGTCACAGTGTGAGCTATTTTGCGCCCGATTCCGTGTTGCATGGCGTGTTGTCGCGGCAGCAGGAAATCGAGCGGTTGGCGGCGGTGCATGAGGCACTTGAGCACGCGCTGCTGGCCAAACAGGCTGCGTTCGCGCAGGTCGAGCAGGATTGCCGGGATATCGCCAGCGAAATGGCGCACACGCGTGCTGAAATCGAGCAGCTCAGAAACCAGCTGCATCAGCAGCAGTTGCAAAGCGTGCAGCTGGCGCAGCAGAACGAACGCTTGATGCAACGGCGGCAGCAATTGGAAACGGAGCTGGCCGAGCTGGCGCTGCAACACGCGGAAGAATCATCGCAGCAACAGCAAGTGGCAATCGATCTGGCCGCTTATGCCGAGGAGAAAGCAGCCCTGGAGGAACAGCTGGAGCGGGCGGAAGCGGCCTGTCAGGCCTCCGGACAGGCCCTGGCAGCGCAGCGTTCACTGGTCGAGCGGCTGGCGCATGAATTGCGCGAGGCCGCTTTCAACGAGCAGAGCTGTCACGACAAAATTGCCGATTGCGAGCAGCGTGCCGAGATGATCGTGCAAAATAAAGCGGATATCGCCGATACCCTGCAAAAACTCGAGCAATCACAAGCAGGGTTTGATGAATCCGTGCTGCTTGCCGACCTGGAGCACTGGCAGGCACAGCGCGCACAACATGAGCAGATGCTGGGCACTGTGCGCAATGAGTTGGAAGCAATCGATCGTATGCTGATCGATACCGAGCAGATGCGAATGCAGACTGAACAGCGGTTGCATCCATGCCGGGAAGCGATCAATCAGGCGCGCCTGAAAGAACAGGAGGCCAGTCTGACAGAGGCGCAGTTTGCCGACAAACTGGCGGAATCCACACTGGATGAGCTGGAAGTGCTGCGGCAACTGGGTCATGAACCACCGACCAAGCTGCAGAATCGTATCAACCGCCTCAATCAGGAGATCGCTGCGCTCGGTCCGGTCAATCTGGCCGCTTTGCAGGAGCTGGAGGCCTTGCAGGCGCGTCGGACGCATCTTGATGAGCAGTCACAGGATTTGCGCGCGGCGATCGATTCTCTGGAAAATGCCATTCGCCAGATCGACCGCGAGACCCGTGAACGTTTGCAGGAAACATTCAATCAGGTGAATGGCAATCTGGTCGAATTGTTTGCCTCCGTCTTCGGTGGCGGGCATGCAGGCCTGGTGCTCGGCGGTGAGGATATTCTGGATGCGGGCGTGCAACTGTATGCGCACCCGCCCGGTAAACGGAACAGTTCCATTCATTTGCTATCCGGCGGGGAAAAAGCGCTCACGGCGCTGGCACTGGTTTTTTCGCTGTTTAAGCTGAATCCTGCGCCATTCTGCCTGCTGGATGAGGTTGACGCGCCACTGGATGACAGCAATTCAACGCGTTTTTGCGACCTGGTCAAGCGCATGGCGGGAGAAACGCAGTTTTTGTTCATCAGCCACAACAAAATTACCATGCAAATGGCGCAACAGTTGGTGGGTGTGACCATGCGTGAACAGGGCGTTTCCCGAGTGGTCACGGTCGATATCGACACAATGGCGGGCATCGATCAGGAGGCCGAACATGCTTGAGATTTTTTTACGGGCTATAACTTAGGGTTCATTAACGAGCCCTTAAGCAAGGCTAGAAAGATTATAATCGTGCACGGAGGAAGACAAAGCTTATGAGCGATTTGCAGATCAGTCTGATTATTATCGGTGTTGTGGTGATTGCCGGTGTCGTGGTGTTCAACCAGATACAGCAGGCGCGCTACCATCGTAAGGTGCGGGATGCTTTCAGAAATGAACATGATGATGCCTTGCTGAGCGAGCACAAGCCGCTCGCGAAAAATGAGCGCATCGAGCCGCAATTCAATGAGGATATACTGCCGGCCCCGGTTGACGAGATCGCGCCAGCGGTCCCGCCGACGAGTCCGCCCAAGACGACAGCCGAGACCGTCGAGCAGGAGGCGCCCGCATCGGCCCAGCCGACCCATTTCGATAACAAAATCCATTACATCGTGGAGATTCGCGCACATGCCCCGGTCCCGCATGAGAAGTTCATGGATTTGCTGCAGCAGAAGTTCGATTTTGGCAAGCCTGTCCATTGGTATGGGCAGGCCCAGGAGGGGCTGGCATGGGAAGAGATTACCCTCGAAAATGCGGGCAGCCATGGCAGCTATGGACGATTGAAGGGATGTCTGCAACTGGCCGATCGTTCCGGACCAGTCAGCGAGATCAATTTATCGCGCTTTCGTGACATGGTGGAGGATTTTGCCGCGCAAGTCATGGCGGAGGCTGATTGTCCCGAAATCACCAAGGTGCATGACCAGGCGGTTTTGCTGGATCGATTCTGTGCCGATGTGGATGTGATCGTGGGCGTCAATATCATCAGCAAGGATGGGGGCGCTTTCGTGGGCACCAAAATTCGTGCGCTGGCCGAGGCCTCCGGCTTCAGGCTTGAATCCGAGGGGGTGTTCAAGTACCGGGACAGCGAGACGAACAATGTCCTTTTTTCGCTGGCCAATTTTGAATCGGCACCGTTCTCGCCTTCCAATATGCGCACACTCGCTACCCATGGCGTCACTTTTCTGCTTGATGTGCCAAGAGTTGCAAACGGCGAGAAAGTGTTTGATCAGATGGCTCATATCGCCCGGCTTTTTTCTTCGACCCTGAACGGCATCCTGGTGGACGATAATCGGGTGCCGCTAAGCGACAACGCGGTGACGCGAAGCAGGCAAAAGGTGGCTCATATCCAGTCGATCATGGCCACCCGCGATATTCCGGCCGGAAGTGAAGCGGCCCTGAAATTGTTTGATTGATCCATTAAATTAAAAAATCACAAGGAGAGCGTAATGAGCGAGTCAGGTTCGAGCCAGAAATTTTCCCCGATCCAGGTTCAGTTGGAAGCAGGCAAAAAATACTACTGGTGTCGATGCGGCCTAAGTCAATCACAACCTTTTTGCGATGGTTCTCACAAGGACACCGATCTGACCCCGCTGGCTTTTACCGCTGAGGAGAGCAAGTCAGCCTGGCTTTGCACCTGTAAGAAAACAAGTAATGCACCGTTCTGTGACGGGACGCATAACAAGTTGTGATGTTTGACAATATCGTAGGGTGATCTGTTCTGCTATTGGTTTTGATAACCACGAATGAACACGAATGATTGGGTAGTGATGCTCGCATGGGTTGAGTTTGTCGTGCGGCAGGGTAAAGGTGCGCTAATCGGTTAAACTACGGTTGCAACACAGCCGAAGTGGTTTTCATTATTCGTGTGCATTGGTGTTCATTCGTGGTTGTAACTGTAAATTGTAGGGTGCACTTGTGCACCGTCAAACACCCGGCCGACAGCTGCCGGTTGTCACACAGCAAAAGCCGGTGCACAGGTGCACCCTACGGGGTGGCCTGTCCTGACATTGGTTTTGATAACTACGAATGGACACGAATTTACACGAATGATTGGGCGGTGACGTTCTCATGGGTTGGGTTGTCATGCGGCGGGGTAAGGGTGCGGTGATCGGTTAAATTACGGTGTGCAACACAATCGGAGTAGTTTTTTGTTCGTGTATATTGGTGTCCATTCGTGGTTGCCGCAGCCGGACTGGAATCAGTTGTTTTTTTCTTCTTCGGCCAAGATTTCTTTTACCTGCCGCAGGCGCGCTTCTACGCTCGATAATTGATAGAAATCCTGATGTTTCTGGCGGGTTGCGATCTGGAGTTGTTCGATTGCCGCGCGCAATTTCCCTTCGTGTATGAGCGCTTCGGCTTCGGCCTGGTGTTGCGAGAAAGCGTTGCCAAGGGCGGCATGGCATTGCGCTTCCAGCCGGTACAGCCTGACATCATCATGGGTGTATTGTGATTGGCTTCTGATGAAATCGAGTGCGGCTTGCGCCTGACCCTGCTTGAGCAGGGCGTCGGCATAGTCGTAGACGAGCGCGCGATACTGTGGGTAAACTTGGAGTGCGGTCCGGTAAAGGTTGAGTGCATCATCGATTTGCCCGTTCTTGAGCTTGACGCGTGCCGCCAGGGTTTCGATCATCGCGCCTGATTGCAAATAATCTCCGCTGACCCGGACGGGTTGGCCCAGGCGGTGGTCCTTGAGCGATGCTGCAGAGGGATCGGATTGCATGGCACGGTACAGGGCATGCAATTCCTTGTCGGCACGCTCGAACCGTTTTGCGCGTAGCAGTGCATGTATCAGGCCGAAACGCTCCGCCGTTTCGTTGAGGAAACGCCGGTCCTGCAGCCGGGCGTCAAATTCGTTGACCGTCTGGATAGGATTGCCTTGGGACGCACGCAGCTTGGCGCGCACCAAGTGGAACTCAATGCTGTCGGGCACTTGGCGATAGCCTTGTTCGCGCGTGCGATTCTGGATATCGGCAATCCGTTCATGCGTGATCGGATGGGTTCTGAGATATGATGGCACGCCGTTCTCGTGATAGCGGCTGGCATGCTGCATGCGCCCGAAAAAGGAGGCCATGCCATGCGGGTCAAAGCCGGCCTTGACCAGCATGTTGAATCCTACCCGGTCCGCTTCCTTTTCATGCTTGCGGGTGAAATTCAGTTGGGATTGTATGGCTCCGGCCTGCGCGGTGACCAGAGCCGCTTGGCCCGCATGTGGGTTGGAGCGAGATGCGAGAATCGCGATCGCCAGTGCTGCAATCGAGGTGAGCATGCCGAAATATTGATTGCCAGAAAGCATTCGCGTGAGGTGTTTCTGGGTAATGTGAGCGATCTCATGTGCCATGACCCCCGCCAGTTCCGACTCATTCTGTGCCGCGATGATCAGGCCACTATTGAACCCCATGAATCCACCCGGTAACGCAAATGCATTGATGGTGGAGTCATTCATGGCAAAAAAATTGAATGAGTGATCGGAACCCATGCTGCCGGAGGCGGCGATCAGCCGGCTGCCCAGTCGGCTGAGGTAGTCGGCGATTTCTGGATCGTCCAGGTAACTGGAATCACTCCGGATCTGACGCATGATTTGCAAGCCGATCTGGCGTTCCTGGCGCGGCGTGATCGTGGCCTGCGAGACATCACCCAGGTCTGGCAGTTCATGCCCGAAGATCTGGCTGGGAAACAGCAATGGTATAACAAGCATCAGGTAATGGAGTTTCATGCCAATTTGATAGTTGCCTGCGAATCAAGTTCCTTTGCTCAGTGAGACTATCTGGGAACACTCGTTTATACCAGTTGCTGTCACGGAATGAAAGCCATGCCGAGACTATCCGGGTGCGTTTCGGTAGCTATGCCGCAGCACGACTGCTATGACGTTAAAGGGGGCGGCCTGAAGCAAGAATAATTCAATCAGCCTCCAGGATTTCCAGGTTATTTCAGGAAGTGTGATGTCAGTGGGAAGCGCCAGGATTGGCCAAGGTCACGCCGGGTGATGCGTATGCCGGGTGCGGCCTGTCGACGCTTGTATTCGCTGGAATGGATCAGGCGCAGTACACGCCGGACCTCGTTTTCCTCGTAGCCCAGGTTTGTGATGGCTTCCAGCGACATGCCTTGCTCGACATGTGCCGCGATGATGGCATCCAGCCTGTCATAGGGGGGCAGGCTGTCCTGGTCGGTCTGATTGGGGCGCAATTCAGCCGAGGGTGGCCGCTGCAGAATACGCTCGGGAATGATGGGCGAGATGTGATTGCGGTGATAGCAAAGTTGATAGACCAGCGTTTTGCTCACGTCCTTGAGTACCGATAAACCGCCGGCCATATCGCCATACAGCGTGCTGTAACCGACTGCTGTTTCGGATTTGTTGCTTGTGGTCAATACCAGCAGTCCATACTGATTGGCCAATGCCATCAACAGCGTGCCGCGGATGCGGGCCTGTAGATTTTCGGCTGTGGTGGGATTGCTGGGCGAGGGGAAGGCTTCCAGTGCGGGACGCAGCGTTTGCAGAAAATTTTTGAACAGGGTGGCGATCGGAATTTCTTCGTGGTGCACGCCCAGATTGTCTGCCATCACGCGCGCATCCTGAATGCTGATGTCGATCGTATAGGGAGAAGGCATCATGACGGTTCTGACTCTGTCGCTGCCGAGTGCATCGACCGCGATAGCCAGGACCAGCGCCGAGTCGATTCCGCCCGACAGGCCGATCAGAACGCCTGCTATCCGGTTTTTTTCGATGAAATCCCGCACGCCCAGACACAACGCCGAATAAATGCCGCTGATGCGGTCCGGCAGCGGCGTGCAGGGACTGGGAACCAGTTGATTGTCCTTGATCTCGACTTTGCCGAGCATCTCCCGGAAGGCGGTGAGCTGGTGTGTGACTTCGCCTTGAGCGTTGATCGCAAATGAGGCGCCATCGAATACCAGCTCATCCTGTCCACCGACCAGATTGACGTAGATCGCTGGCATACCGGTGTGCAGAACGCCTTCCCGAACCCGCTGCTGGCGATCGGCTAGCTTGTCGAGGCGAAAAGGGGAGGCGCTTAATACCAGCAATAGCTGCGCGCCCATTTGCCGTGTCGATTGCAAATGTGGCAGAAGCTGGCAATCCGCGCAGATCGCCAGGCCCAAGGTGATGCCATCATGTTCGAAAATGCAGGGCTGGCCGCCCGCTTCGAAGTAACGCTGGTCATTGAACAGGCCATCGTTGAGCAGATGTCTTTTGTGGTAAGTGGCCACGATGCGGCCTGCCCGGATGACGGATGCGGCGTTGTACAGTTTGCCATCCAGATAAGCCGGATGCCCGACGACCAGCGTCATGTCATAGATTTGGGTGGCGAGACTGGCGAGTGCCTGCTGGCAGGCCTGGATAAAGTCTGTCCGTAACAGCCAGTCCTGCGGGGGGTGGCCGCATAGCGCCATTTCTGGCGTCACGACGAGCCCGGCACCGGCTTGCCTGGCCTGCTGGCAGGCGTGCAGGATTTTGGAGACATTTCCGGCCAGGTCTCCTAGCGTGCAGTTGAGCTGGGCGAGCGCGATATTCACGGCCGGACGCGCCTGCAGGGGATGCGGGTGACCCGGTTAGAACGGGAGCTGGGCATCGGGTTTCGCCTGCAGGATCACCTCGCGGAATGTCTGCTGGATGCGTGCCAGAGCGGCCTGGTCGTTCGCTTCGAAACGCAGTACGGCAACCGGCGTGGTATTGGAAGCGCGGATCAGGCCAAATCCATCCGGGTATTCAACCCGCAGGCCATCAATGGTGATAACCCGGTCGGCATCGGGAAAATGTGCTTCGCGTTGCAGCTGTGCGATCAGCGCGTGATTTTCGCCTTCTTTGAGTTTGATCTGTAATTCTGGGGTATTGAGCGTATCGGGCAAGGCATGCAAGGCTGCAGTCAGATCGGCTTGTTTGCTGAGCAACTCCAGCAGCCGGGCGCCGGCATATAGGCCATCATCGAATCCATACCAGCGCTCCTTGAAAAAGATATGGCCGCTCATCTCGCCGGCGAGCAGCGCACCGGTTTCCTTGAGTTTGCCCTTGATGAAAGAATGGCCGGTTTTCCACATAATGGGCTGGCCGCCATGCTGTTCGATCCAAGGCGCCAGTGTGCGTGTGCATTTGACATCAAAGATGATCTGGCCGCCCGGATTTCTGGAGAGTACATCGGCGGCGAACAACATCAGCTGGCGATCGGGATAGATGATACTGCCATCCTTGGTGACGACGCCCAGCCGGTCGCCATCGCCGTCGAAAGCGAAGCCGATTTCGGCATCGCTGGTTTTGAGTGTCTGAATCACATCCTGCAGGTTCTCGGGGACGGAAGGATCCGGGTGGTGGTTGGGGAAGGTGCCATCGACCTCGCAAAACAGTTCAATGACTTCGCATCCCAGCCGCCGGTACAGTTCGGGTGCGAACGCGCCGGTCACCCCGTTCCCGCAATCCACGACGATTTTGAGCGGCCGCGTGAGACGGATGTCGCTTGCGATGCGTTGCCAGTAGCTGTCGGCAATTGCTTGCTGGCGGTAATTGCCTGCGCCATGCAGCAGATCGCCGGTTTCTATGCGAACACGGAGTGCCTGTATGGTTTCGGCGGCCAGGGTCTCGCCGCCCAGGACAATTTTCAGGCCGTTGTATTCGGGTGGGTTGTGACTGCCAGTGACCATGACACCCGAATAATCGCTCAACTCGTGTGCGGCAAAGTAAAGCATGGGCGTGGCCACCATGCCGACATCGATGACATGGATGCCGCTTTGCTGGATGCCCCGGGTCAGCGCTGCAACCAGTGCCGGGCCGGACAGGCGCCCGTCGCGGCCGACTGTGATGGTGCTGAGCTGGCGGGCGCGCGCCTCAGAGCCGATGGCATGGCCGATGCGTTCTACCACATCGGGGGTCAAGGCCGTGTCGACAATTCCGCGGATATCGTAGGCCTTGAAGATTTCGTGTGGAATACTGTTCATGGGGCGTTGCCTCTATGGTTCGATGATCTGGGATGCGGTGCGCGCGATGGGTTGCATGGGGTCAATGATGCCCTGCGATGGGCCCGCCTTTGAGGATGTAACGTGTGCCACAATAAGGACACATCGCCTCGCCGCTGGCCTCGATCGAGAGAAACACGCGCGGGTGCCAGCTCGCCGGATCCATCAGCGGATTGGGGCAGTGCAGCGGCAAGTCGTCTGCGGTGATTTCAATCGTGCTTGGATAGTTTTTGGGGGAAGGATTGCTCATTGATCACTCCATCTGATTCAGTTATACGTAATGCAGCCAGCTGGCATGTGCATCTGATCTGCCATTGACGCAATCGAAGAACAAGGTCTGTAACCGTTCGGTAATGGGGCCGCGTTGACCGCTACCGATCGCGCGGCAGTCCAGCTCGCGTATCGGTGTGATTTCTGCCGCCGTGCCGGTGAAGAAGGCTTCATCCGCGCAATACACTTCATCCCGGGTGATGCGTTTCTCTATGATTTCGATGCCGATTTCCTGCGCCAGTTCGATCACCGAAGCGCGCGTGATGCCCTCCAGGCAGGCTGTCAGGTCGGGGGTGTAGAGCTTGCCATGCTTGACGATGAAGATGTTTTCGCCCGAGCCTTCCGCGACATAGCCATCCACATCGAGCAGCAGCGCCTCGTGATAGCCATCCTGCGCAACTTCCTGGTGGGCCAGAATCGAGTTGGTGTAGGTGGCGACCGATTTGGCGCGGCACATGTTGATGTTGACGTGATGGCGCGTGAATGAGGAAATCTTGACGCGAATACCCTTTTCCAGTCCGTCCGCCCCCAGATAGGCGCCCCAGGGCCAGGCAGCCACCGCGACATGGACGGACAAATCCCTGGCGGACAATCCCATCGCTTCCGCGCCGTAAAAAACGATCGGGCGAATATAGCCGGAAACAAGGCCGTTATGCCTAACGACATCTCGTTGGGCCTGCATGAGGGTGGCCTGATCGTAAGGGATTTTCATTTTGAAGACATGCGCGGAATTGAACAAGCGCTCGGTGTGCTCCGGCAAGCGGAAAATGGCCGAACCGCCGGGCGTCTCGTAGGCGCGCAACCCCTCAAACACTCCCATGCCGTAGTGCAGGGTATGGGTCAGCACATGTGTCGTGGCATTCCGCCACGGAACCAGCTCCCCATCGTACCAGATAACCCCATCTCGGTCCGCCATTGACATTCTGAAACTCCTGAAATTAGATCAACAAATTATAGGTGATAAGCGAATGGGAAGCGTCCGGATTGTCGTATGGCGCTGAGTGGTTTCTGGTCTCGCCATGGACAGCGATCGATGCTTCCCTGAATAAACTTTGCCGTATTCTAGCTTATTTTTTTAATGACAATGGCAGGACATGTTAGCGTAACCGGACCGAAGGCAGGCGAAAAAGTGCGATAATTTTGCTTCACGATTTTAAATGTTACTTTTGTTACCCAATATTTCGGGATTGTATCCATGCAACCACTTCATTTTGATGTACTCATCATCGGCAGCGGCCTGGCCGGATTCACGCTCGCGCTGAATTTGGCAAAAACCCAGAAAGTTGCCCTGGTAACCAAAAAAGGGCTGCATGACAGTTCCAGTGCCTGGGCGCAGGGCGGCATCGCCGCAGTGCTTTCGATCGAGGATACGCCGGAGGCGCATATCCGGGATACCCTGATCGCCGGGGCGGGATTGTGCAATGAAGACATGACGCGCTATATCGTGGAACATGGGCCGGACGCCGTCAGATGGCTGATTGCCCAGGGTGTCGATTTTACCCGGGATGATCGCAATGAGACCGGCTATCATTTGACCCGGGAAGGGGGGCACAGTGTGCGCCGCATCATCCATTCCGAGGATGCCACCGGCAAAGTGATCCAGCACACGCTTGACAAGCAGATTGCCAGCCATCCCAATATCATGCTGCTGGAACAGCATATCGCCATCGATTTGATCACCAGTGCCAAACTGTCGCATGGCGGTGAAAAGGATAATCGTTGCCACGGGGCCTATGTGCTCGATATCCGCGCTGGCAAAGTGCGCACGATTGCGGCGCGCAACACGATTCTGGCCACCGGCGGCGCGGGCAAGGTTTATCTGTACACGACCAATCCCGATGTGGCGACCGGTGACGGCATTGCCATGGGATGGCGTGCGGGATGCCGCGTTGCCAACATGGAGTTCATCCAGTTCCACCCAACCTGTTTATACCATCCGCATGCTAAATCCTTTCTGATCAGCGAGGCGGTCAGGGGAGAAGGGGGCATATTGAAGCTGCCCAGCGGCGAGCGTTTCATGCCCTGGCACGATGCGCGTGCCGAGCTGGCACCCCGCGATATCGTCGCGCGCGCGATCGATTTCGAAATGAAAAAACGCGGGCTGGATTGCGTCTATCTGGATATTTCCCACCAATCCGCCGATTTTCTTACCCAGCATTTTCCGACGATCTACAAGCGCTGCCTGAAGCTGGGCATTGATATCACGCGCGAGCCGATCCCGGTTGTGCCGGCCGCACACTACACCTGTGGCGGCATTGTGACTGATTATCGTGGCAGGACTGATCTCGACAACTTGTACGCGGTTGGTGAAACCGCGCATACCGGATTGCACGGCGCCAACCGCCTGGCCAGCAATTCCCTGCTGGAATGCCTGGTGATCGGTCTGTCGGCGGTCGAGGATATCCTGACACGCGAGTCGGCACCGGAACGGCCCCTGCCAGGCTGGGATGAAAGCCGCGTGACCGATGCGGACGAGGAAGTCGTCATCTCGCACAACTGGGACGAATTGCGCCGCTTTATGTGGAGCTATGTCGGGATCGTGCGGACCAACAAGCGCTTGCAACGCGCATTGCATCGCATCAACTTGTTGCGCGGAGAAATCCATGAGTATTATTCTAATTTCCGGGTGACGAGTGATTTACTCGAGTTGCGCAACTTGGTATGCACCTCCGATTTGATTGTGCGTAGCGCAATGTGCCGACAGGAAAGCCGGGGGTTGCACTATAGCCGGGACTATCCTGATACTTTGCCGCAAGCGGAGAATACGATCCTGCATCGCTGATCGCATGGTTCGCGGTGCATGCGCCTGGATGCCGTTGCGGCGCGATGGGGCGTATGGCGTTGCCGTTATCGGTGACATCCGGGTTGTTGATTTGACTAGGAGGCTGTCCGAGAATAGCGATCGTAGCGAGGGCGAGGCTGGTTGAGTTGGATTTTTCGATCATTTGAGGCGAATAGTCATTCTATTTATTTAACGAAAAGGATCGTAAAATCCGGCCAATCAGGCTCGCCCGCAGTAGATCAGTCTATTCTCGGGCAGCCTCCTAGAACAGGGAAACTATATTGAGCCTATGGATGCAGAATTGAAGTTGCTGGAAGAAAAAATCGATCAGCTTGTGCGGCTCTATCAGGACGCGCGCCAGGAAAACTCCAGGTTGTGTCAGTTGCTTGAGAATGCGGAGGCGGCCAATCATCAATTGGCCAAGAGAATGGGTACCGCCGCGGGACGCCTCCAGGCCTTGTTGAACAATCTTCCCGAAAATTGATATGGTGCATGAAACGACACTGGATGTGACCGTGATGGGGCGAGAATTTCGTATTCATTGTACTGAAGCAGAGCGTGAAGGATTGCTGCTTGCGGTCTCCTATCTCGATCAAAAAATGCAGGAAATCAAGCAGGCGGGCAAGATCGTGGGAACGGAGCGCATTGCGATTGCTGCCGCGCTCAGCATCACCCATGAACTGCTGGGTTTACGCGCCGGCAAAGGTTTTGACATCAAGGAATTTAAGCGTAGAATTGAATCCATGGTGTCCAAATTGGACAATGTGCTTTCCGGGCAGGACCACCCCGATACGCTGAAGTGATTTTCCCTGGAGCAGTGCAGATCCGTTTATCCCTGCGGTGTTAGTTAAGATTTGTATTCTTTGAACCAATTCTTACAGCATGGTTGCTAGTCAAATGGTTGTTGTTGTGAGCGTCTTTTATAGATGCACCTGATGCAACCGGCCGGCGACCCTCTTGGACCCTATGGTTCAAGACATCAGTCTGACGGCATTCGCGGGGACCTTCACTTGCAGATTTTCTCGACAATCCAATCAATCCAATTACCTGTTGAAGATGCGTTACTGGCTGATGAAGTCCGAGCCGTCGGAAATGAGCATTGACGGTCTGGCCTCAAGACCGGGGCAAACGGTTGCCTGGGATGGCGTGCGCAACTATCAGGCGCGAAATTTCATGCGTAACCAGATGCAAATCGGTGATCTGGTGTTTTTCTACCATTCAAGCTGCCCTCAGCCGGGAATTGCCGGGATTGTGGAAGTTTCCGCGCTTGCCTACCCTGATGAAACACAATTTGATCCTGGCAGTAAATACTATGATCCGAAATCGACCCGGGAGCATCCACGCTGGTTTAACGTCGAGGTCAAATTCCTCAGAAAAACCAGGCTACTTTCGCTCAAGGAGCTGAGGAGCTATCCGGAGCTCGCTGGTATGCGTATCCTGCAGAAAGGCAACCGGCTGTCCATCACGCCGGTCGATCCGGCCGAATGGGCGTTTATTCTGGAGAAGCTGTAGTTTTGTTTTCTGCTGACGCATCTTTAAAGCACGCCATGTTCGCCAGGTTGGCGGTTGATCGATCTGCGATTTAACCCAAGTTCGCAGCTTTTTCCCCAAAAAACACCCAAAATCCCCCATTTTGGCACTGAATCAGCAAAAAATCCTTTTATAATCAATAGAGATTATTTCTGCAGGGTAGTGTAGTGCCATTTACTGTATATTTATTAGTCCGAAGTAAGGTTAAAACCACCGCCTTTAAGGCGGTAAGATTTATCTTTTAAAATTTTGGACGTACCATGATGCTAAAAGTAGGGGAGTATCATGGACTATCGTTATGGAAGCCACACAGTTTTCGGCTCGTCAGCAGAATCTGTGGGCGACATCCGGTTCAGGTAGCGCGCCAAGTGCATGATATAATGCGATTTCTGCGCCATGAAAGGTTCGA
>NZ_FNOY01000095.1 GCF_900107165.1 Nitrosomonas halophila | reverse complement strand
ATCGCTATTGATTATAAAAGAATTTTTTTCTGATTTAGAGCAAAAATGGGGGGTTTTGGGTGGTTTTGGGGGAAAAAGCTGCGAACTTGGGTTAAACTGTATGTTGGGGCCCGCGTCCGAACAGGAGGCTGAACCACGACGGTCAAGGTACGTAAAATGCTTCTATGGATAATCGGATTCAGTGTGTTGGGCAGCATCGGCGCTGTTGCGGGCGCTGCTTTGATGCTGCTTTTGCCCGAGGGGATTCGCAGGAAGCTTGTTCCTTGTCTCGTCAGTTATGCGGCTGGTACACTGCTTGGCGCAGCTTTTCTCGGCATGATGCCTGCCAGCCTCGGTCTGGCTCCGGCGACCACAATTATGGCAACGGTTCTGACCGGTATAGTGCTCTTTTTTGTGCTGGAAAAATTTGTCCTCTGGCGTCATTGTCACGATAGCGAGTGCGAAGTGCATGGCCACGCTGGCCCTCTTATCCTGATTGGTGATGCGTTCCATAATTTTGTTGATGGCATAGTGATTGCGGCTGCCTTCCTGGCGTCCATCCCGCTCGGGATTGCTGCTGCGCTCGCGGTGATTGCGCACGAAGTGCCGCAAGAGATAGGCGATTTTGCTATCCTGCTTGATAATGGGTACGGGCGCGTGAAGGCTTTGGTTCTCAATGGTCTTTCCGCCGCGGCTACGCTGCCTGGTGCCATAATGGCTTACTACTGGCTCGGCGAGACGGAGGAGGCCGTGCCCTATATCCTGGCGCTTTCTGCCGCCAGTTTCATCTATATCGCCGTGGCAGACCTTATTCCGGCACTGCACAGGCAGGTGACCTTTGCTGCCTCTTTGCGTCAGCTTGTGCTGCTGTTGGCCGGGATTGCCACGATTGCATTTTTCCATTTCGGAGGCTGAATAATGAGTGAGTTAACCGAGACCGAGATTCAAGTGCTGCATGAAGCGCTTGATGACGAGTACCGCGCCTGGACGACTTACAATCAGGTGATTGCCGACTTTGGTGAGGTGCCACCATTCAGCAATATCCGCGAAGCCGAAGGACGCCACATCGAGGCGCTTTGCGCGTTGTTTGCTTATTACGGGTTGCCTATCCCCGAGAATCCCTGGCCGGGAAAAGTTGCACGATATGCCAGCCTGCAAGCCGCCTGCGAAGCGGGTGTAACTGCCGAGATCGTCAATAGCGAAATGTACGACCGGCTGATCGGGGCGACACAGCGCCCCGACATCCTTGCAGTACTGCGCAATCTTCAGGCGGCGTCACAGCAGCGTCATTTGCCCGCATTTCAGCGCTGCGCGAAAAGTTTTGCGAGTAACGGCGGGCATGGCGCGCGACGACATCGGGGCGGAAGGGGGCGACCATGAGCGTATCATGGAACATGGTGGTGGTATTGTCCAAGGCATCAAGCGATGATTGAGCAGGCTTGAAGTCCCAAATGAAGCATTGATATGCTTTTGTCCATTTCCCTGTTCTTCTTGATTGGTGCTCCTGGTATTTATGGGTAGTCACCAGACGGCTTTTCTGCTGTGCTCCAAGTCTGTCGAGCATGAACATTGCCGTAATAGGTTTCATTTTTGACGTAGTATATATATTGCTTTATCACGGGGGCGGGCGCTAGGAGGCTGTCCAAGTATAGGCTGATCTACTGCGGATGAACCTGCCAGGCTGGATTTTTCGATCCTTTTTGTTGGATAGAACCACTATTCGCCTCAAATGATCTAAAAATCCCGCTCAGCCAGCTTCGCCTTCGCTACGATCGCTATTCTCGGACAGCCTCCTGGAATCAGTGCAAGGAGAGCAATCATGCATACTTTTACACCGAAACCGAAGGTTACTCCTCTGGCCGCGCATACAAAATCTATCAAGCCCAGTCGAGTGTTTTTTAGCCAGAACCACGAGGCGAATGCATTCTTTCACCTACGGCGCATGATCGGAAGCCAGGCTGCACAGCGATTGCTGCAGCCTAAAACAAGAGACCCCGAAGAAGATGTGCTTACCAGGATAACGCATCCACTCACCCATAATTCTCGCCCAGTGCCAGTCTTTGCTGATTCGTTGCCCAGGATTCAGCCAAAACTGACGGTCAGCACACCGAACGATATGTATGAGCGGGAGGCTGACCGTATTGCTGAGCAGGTGATGCGCATGGCCGAGCCGCAGATGCAGCAAGCTTGCTCATGCGGTGGAGAGTGTTCCGAGTACCGGACGGGGCAAGCGAGACGGGAGCATGAGTATCCGCAGATTATGCGCATCGGGCAGCGTGACGCGGAGCAGTCGGGTGTGTCGCCCATTACTTATGAAGTACTGCGCTCGCCCGGAAGACCACTTGATCTTTCTGCGCGCAGCTATTTTGAACCACGATCTGGCGGTGGCTTTAGTCACGCTCGAGTACATGGCGATAGACAATCAGACCTGCCCGGGATACATGCGACCGGTGGCAAGCCGCATCATGATCTGCTCCAACGTACACCCGATCAGTCGGAGACGGATCAGGATGCAGATCATCGCATATGCGGCCCTGATATTACCACCTCGCTTACCACTATGTTGGGTACGGTTGAACTCTGGTTCAGGGGGCTGACGGGTTTCCAGCGGTCAAGAAGCTGCATGGGGCTGGGTCCCTTCGGATTTCTTGCTGGGGTGAATCCGATCATGGCCTGGGACACCCGGGAGCTGTTCCTGCCGAATACCGGGTGGCTGGATGCTTATTTTCATCGCCGATCGTGCGGGTCGCCGCGGGATGCGGGATGTGCCACGGACCCCACGCGACACCTGTGCGAGACGGCAGGCAGCTGCAGCAACTCCGTGCTCATCGACGGCAAGTGCCTACTTGCGGGTACGGCCAATTATGCCCTGTTCGGAAAGATGTGCCGACTTTGTCACGACTACACCGGGCGATGGAACCGTTGGGATATGAGAGCCATCATCGATGGGTGGAAGACGATTGATTGGGATGATTCCACGCCTCCCAAGGAGATCGCATCAACCGTCTACGATGGGACGTTTCCGAGCGTGCCGGCAGCGGCGGAGAATCGCGGATCCTGCATCGGTCGCTGCGGCCTGATCCATGGCGGTGCTTTCGACTTTATATGGGAGCCTTACAGGCTGCGGTGATGGCGGGGTGTACCTGTATTCTGGCACCTGCACCGCAACACATGGGTCAATCCGGGCACTGAATTTGTCTTTTTCCTTTTCCTGTTTTGCCAGATTCTCGATCTGGCCATGATTTTGCATTTCGGTTGCTAAAAGGGGAATGTAGGTTAAAGGAAGAGCAGGAGAGTCCATGGACTTCTTTCATGCACACTTCAAGTCCGGTTCTGTGAGGAGCCAGGGATGAACTGATGCAGGACTGCGATATTGTGGCCCTGCTGGTAAACCAGGCAGGGATTATGCGGTGCAGAACAAAGTCTGATTTTTCTTGCCCAGAAATTTGCCAGACTTTTTTTGAATTATTCTTGGAGGAGCAGGTAGTTACCACTAATTTATGTTATAAAAGAATACGCGTTATTTCGCTTGGACATAATCGGACAAGCTAACACTGTTCCTGGCAATTAGTGGATGTAGATAGCGCGATATCTGCCAAGTATTTTTTGGCATTACCAATCTTAAGCAAAACAAGGAGGTAGATTCATGAAAACCTTATCGTCTATTATCGCAATTGGAATGCTGGCTTTCATTTTTACTGCGAATAGCTTTGCAGCGGATACTGAACATAGGTTGGAGGCATTGGCGCATGCTGAAGAAGCTGTGAAACATGGAGAAATGGGTCATGCCAACGAATTGCTCATGCATGCGGAAGATAGCTTGAAACACGCCAGAGATGCAATGCAAGAGGATGGTGATGCACATATGAAAAAGGCTATTGTAGAGTTAGAAGAAGCTATCAAACACGCAAAAATGGATCATGCCGATGTGGCAACGCAACATGCCAGAAAAGCAATGAAGCACTTGCGCGAATCTGGTGTCAGAAAGATGCATTAAGGAGCCGCTCATAAATAACTGTAACACTTTGATCGCATCTGGCGGGCGCACTGCGGCGTGACTCGTCGTCGCCATAGCCTTGCTATGACTCCTCCTCTCGCCTTGCATTGCATCCCGCCAGACGCGCCCAATTGTCACACTTATTCCTTCACGGCTCCTAATCATGTTAAAAGCAACAGCTTCCAGTATTCTCTGGGGGTTGTTCAAAATATTTTCCACATAAGCATGCAGTCAGGCCTTGAATAAGGAAGCGCAACGGATGTATATATTCCTTTAGCCGTGACCCGATTCTGATGTATGCCGCTGAGTATCAATCGGCGCCTTGCAAACTCGCTTTGTCGTTGCTGTGAGAATCTCCAGTCTTGTCAGTTCTCTATCATTTATCGGGCGCCAGGGAAATCAGGCTCACGTCAAAGATTCCCCCCTGAGCTGACACGAGAGGGCGTTTATGAATAACGGGACGAGTGAAGTCGACGATGAATTAGTCAAGCGTGTAAAGTTTTTTCATAACGCTACATTATCGTGGTTGCAGACTACCGATACCACTATCGCCTGTGGCCGTTGGAATGACGGTGCGATAGCCGAACTGATGCCTCAAGGCCAGGGGTATTTACTGCCAGCCCGCTACGAAGATCGCTTTGCGGGCGTGCGTGAATTACGCCTGAATAATGCGCCGCACCATCTACATATCGATTTCGGACGGGTTTCCCATATCCTTTATACGGTAACACCCAGCATATGCCTCGGCTTCAAGCCCTCATTCGAAGCGCGCCTTATGATGAAAGATCCGCAGGGAAGGCAATCAAACCAGTGGACAGTATCCTTTATGCTTAACAAGCCTTACGTACAAGAAAAATTGAGCTCAGGCAAGGTACACAAGTATTTTGAACTGGCTCGTCAACAAGCGATGCAACGCCCCGATCTAGTGAAATTCCACATAGATTCATCGATTTTTACCTCCGCCCTTGGCCTGGAACTGCTCGAGCTTTTGCGCATACATACCGGAATTGCCGCAGGAGGCTGGCCGGCGATTATCCGGGCGCTCTTACCTGCTTCTGCTTCCCCCACCGGTAGACAGCATCCAATCACCGAGCCTCTCTGTGTTCCCCTCTTGAAGCAAGCACTTTTACTTCGAGACGCGTCACTCGTCATTTACCGCGACCGCACCCTGATTGAATTCAAGACCGACAAGCTTGGCGGGCTGTATCACTATGCCGAGGACAATTATGATTCTTGGCAAATTGGCGCCTTCGACGATCATCATTGCCATCTGAAGCTCGATGCGGTCGAACGAGTCTTGTTTTCTGCCGAGCGGGTGCCTTGTCAAGGCAATGGCATCAATTACACGATATGGTTTTTAACAGCGGACACCAGTGGCAATCCCCATCGATCCGATGGTTATTTTTCGATCGTACTCAATCGTCCTTATTCAGGCAATGAGCCACGCCTTGAGGTGATTGAGCCCCTGTTGAGCCTGTATCGTGAATTTCAGCATGTCGGCTGGGTCACGGCAGAACCCAGGTTTATTGACATTCTCCAAAGCGGGCCGCCGCAACGACAATCATCGTGACAATCAGCAAGACTTGCCTTGTATTTGCTGGCTAGCAACATAAATACCATTTCTTATCACCCATGAAGCAAGGGATACCGGTCATGAGTGCTGGGTTTAATCCTGCTTGCAGGGACTGCGATCTGCCAATACCTGCCGGGTTCTGTCTTCCAGTTCTTGCTCGCTGACAAGGCTGGCAGCAAGCACTAATTTTTCGAGAGACGAAAGCCAGCGCAGATAATAATCCCAATCAGGATCATCCTTGCTGTGAGCAGATTCCCACTCGGCAATCGATGCGATTAATGCCCGCCGAAAATCTTCCCATTCGTAGCAGCCCTGCTTGGACAATGCAATCGCTATGCCAAAGGCACGGCCTTCCCAGGGTCTTTGAAATAGAATCTCCCCGTTATCGCGAGGTGGAGAGTCTTCACTCCCCAGCATGCTGGCTGCAGCAAACTGCTCGAATTTGATTTGCATGGCTATTCAGATTCTCCCTGTGTTTTGGTTTCAGCAGGCACCACTACTTTTGCTGCGCCTTGCATGGATTCCGGCGTAACAATCGCGGCAAGCTGAGTTTCCGTCCAGCCCTCGGTACCTGCCGGGCGTTCAGGCAGAACAAACCATCGAATCTGGGCACTCGTATCCCAGACTTTAACTTCAACTGATTCAGGGATATCCAGGCCAAATTCTTTGAGTACTTTTCTGGGCTCCCTAATCGCTCTTGCCCGGAAAGTCGGGTCTTTAAACCAGTAGGGTGGCAAGCCTAATACAGGCCATGGATAGCAGGAGCACATCGTACAAACGATCAGGTTATGTACTTGGGACGTATTGGCAACGGCCCGCATATTCTCCCCTTCCGCGCCGGCCATGCCACGTGGAAAATGCATGTCTGCGATTGCCGCAGGCGTATCTGCGAGCAGGCGGGCTTTGAACTGTGGATCCACCCATGCTCTCGCGACAATTTTTGCGCCATTGAATGGACCCATGTCCTTTTCGAAAAACTCAATGACTTTATCAACCGTCTGAGCCGTAATGATTCCCTTTTCAATCAGCAGGGACTCTAAAGCTTTAACACGCGCCGCACTGTATTCCTCTCGATCGAAGCTGTTAGCCATTTCTTAGACCTCATTCAGACTGCCGCATTGCCAAAACCGCGCTTCAATTTAGACTACTGGTCGCGATCCTCAAGATATGCCTCAAAAACCTGAACATATATCTTGGTGTTGGGTTCTGTCAGATTACCCCAAATATCATGTGAGTTGAACACGACATTATAAATAGGCATCGGATCACCTATGCCATCGCCCGTTGGAAAATAGTAGTTATAAGCACCTTCATAGACTTCATCGATGATCCCTTTTTTTGTTCGCAAGTATCCCGGTAACTTGCAGTGCTCGACAGGAGGAGGGTTTCTAACCGTAACCACATCACCTGCCTTGAATTTTGGCTGAACAGCTGCGTGACAAGCGGGTGAATCCCCCGTCCGCAAGTACTCAACGACCTGCGCATCGATGGCTGAATTCTGCACTTCTGGCAAGGAAGCATTGATATCTTTCAAGTACAACCCGGTCCTGGAATTCAGCTCTCCTGCAGAGATATAGCCTGACTCCAGATAGAATCCTGAAATACCGCCCAACCATTTTTCGTAGTATCGATATTTAAAGTAATCAAAAGGATTCATTCCCTCCGCTCCCTTGCGCAGATGTCCCCAAGTCCAGAAACTGTCGAATTGGGTCGGAACGGATTTCACGGCATCCAAATGATTACTCAGCGCCATCATGGCCACGTGGATGCCAAATATGCGTTTTTCCCAGGGTTGAACAAATACGCGTTTTTCGAAACTGGATGGTTCAAGGTTTTCAAGTCCGCCAATGTAATGTTGTAGCTTCATCGCGTGATCCCCATGAAAACTGTGGAAAAGATTTTGATTTATCCACTCAATTTTTAATCTTGAATCCCTTCATCACAGCAGCAGGTTATTTGACAAGGCCTTAACCCGATGAAATCAATGTCAGAATTGAACAGGCTTAGCTGGCAAGACAGGATCGGAACCCCTCCTTGAGTGCCTTCTCAGATAAATGACGGCCAATGAAGACGAGTTCGTTTCGACGTGGCTCATCGTTCTGCCAGACACGTCCTGGCCTGCCGTCCAACAACATATGTACACCCTGGAAAACAAAGCGCCGGTTTTCCGAATCAATATCCAGGATACCTTTCATGCGATAGATATCTTGGCTCCTCGGCAGAATTTGTGGGTAACCGAAAGCGCCTTTTGTAAGACCATGGCCGGTGATAGTGGAGCACCCCGCCCAATCTCTGAGAAGAT
>NZ_FNOY01000101.1 GCF_900107165.1 Nitrosomonas halophila | reverse complement strand
GACTTAAAAAAACGCTACTGGGGGCGCCATTTTTGGGCGCGAGGATACTTTTGTGTAACATCAGGAGAACTGACAGAAGAAATGATTCAAAACTATTTGGAGCATCATTTTGAACCTAAAGGTGATGATAATTTCAGAACCGAAAGCTAAACGGGTCTTAAGACCCGTATCCTGACTTTAGTCATTGTCACTAACCCACCAGCTTTAGCTGGTGGTTGTTTAGTTGCTCAAGCTGAAGAATTACCTTATGCAATGAACCAACAACACCAGTTCTTGCTTCCAGTCGTATTACGTCTTGATGCTTTGAACCAGTAAAGAACTGAGCCTCAGAAACCATATACTCAGCCAGCCTTTTTGAGTCGTTATATATGAGACTTACTCCCTCCCTGAAATCAGGATACTTTGATACGCCTTGCATTAGGAGAAATATTGTTCCCATAACGGTGATTCTGGCTTTAAGAGAACCATTTTCAAATTCAATTTCTATCGATACGTCTGGATGAAGATAGAAATTGGTACGAGACCTTGCGAATTCTGTAATGTGTTCTTTGAATGCGCTTAACTGCTCTTCAGTTTCAAGCTCTACTGGCTCTACATGAATATAAGCTTGACTCAAGATATTTTTATTAATGTAATCTGCCAAGTTGCGCTCCCTCTATTTGCTCCAAAAATGGGGTCAAGTCTTGATGAAATATATCATACCCCAGTTTTTTTCAACAATTCGACTAACAGTCACATAATGCAGCCAGAATTCACCTGCTATCGCCTTCATTGTATAGCCGCCTGTTTGGTAGGCTGCTGCAATCCCTGCATTTCTGTCATTGAACGATGAATAATATGAGAGCGGCTTTGCCTTTGCCCTCCGCTGAGCGCGCGGAATTTCACTGATATCGTAATCGGATTGCACATGCTGCTGCATGATTTCGATAAATTCTTCAATTTGCCCGCGCAAATCATTCCAGACGCTCGGCAATTCCACCCCTGCGCGCACAAATTTCCTATAAGCGGCAAAAGCCCGTTTCTGTCGCTTCCCAAACTGCTCCAGGGCCGTTGCTCCACATCCTTCACCCTGCCCGCCCGCGCAGGATTCAGCACAACATAGCGGGAGAGTTCAAGCAGATAACTTTCCTTTTCGACCAGAATGGCTTTGTATCGTCCTTGGTCGGCATATACAACATGATTTAAGACTTGACCCCCCCCTGATTGTGCGAAGTTGGGCTAAAGTTTCTTGTACAGATACCGATAACAATAACTAACGGCTCTTCATCACCGTGGGTTGAAAGACAGAGTTCCGTCCGCTGGCCATACCCCTGCGGCCGGTGTTTTTTACCTCCTGTTTCGGGAAGTCTCAGTTTGAACCAACCCTGGCAAAGGTTGGGCACGGACTTACGATCATACACATACATTACCAGCAGTGAGCTGGAGGCGAATCAGTTCACGCCGATGGTGTGAGGCATGAGCCCATAGAACCAGCATGCCCGTTACTATAGAGCGAACAGCGGCTGATTCTGGTAGTCCTTTCTTTTTCCTTGTTTTTATACAAGAAGGTAATAATGAACGCTTTTCATACAATATTAAATGAATGGGCGAAATCAGTAGCGCCTGTCACACTGCTATTACTCTCTGCAACTGTTTCCGCTGAAACCCCACGTATAAGTGTTCTGGAATTTTCCCAGGATGCTGCAAAAGTGACTGCTCTGGAAAAAGGTATTGCCAGCATGAATGCCAATAGCAGCGCCAATCCGGACTCTGCCGAGTACCGTACCAGTTTTGCCTATTGGGCCAACACACATGGTTATTTTGGCAAGGGCAAAAATGCAACTGATCTTCAAGAATATATTGCTTATCGGATGCCAAGTTGTCTTGAAACCCTTGATAAAGAAACCTGTAATGAATATTACGCGCACATGGCTAACACGCCGGTACCAAACGATGGTTTTACTGAAAACGTTTGGGGCACTTGCCAGCACGGCAATTTGAATTTTCTGCCATGGCACCGTATGTACCTGCATTTCTTTGAGAGAACCTTGCGCAAGCAAAGTGGTGACGCTGATTTATCTCTGCCTTACTGGAATTATTACGATGAAAAAAGCAAGGATGGAAAAGGTCTGGCGATTCCTTTCCTGGTCAGGCAATCGGCCAGCGATCCTCTGTATGATAGGTGGCGTACACCTGGTTTAAATGACAATGCAACCTCAATTTCTGTGCAAACTGCCAGCTCTAAGCAGGCATTTGAATTTAATGATTTCACTAACTTTTCGAAAACACTGCAAAACCAGCCTCATGGTGTAATGCATTGTGCGGTAGGTACCGGCTGCACCACACCAGATATGGGTTTCGTACCGATTGCAGGACTTGATCCGGTATTTTATATGCACCACGCCAATATTGATCGTTTATGGCAATGCTGGCTGGATCGTAAAGCCAATGGGCAAAAGCAGGATCTCGCCTGGGCCAAAAAGAATCTGAGCATGCCGGACGCCTGGTATGAGACCCGCTATATTTTTGCTGATGAAAATGGTAATAAAGTTGAGGTGGCCATCGCTGATCTTTTTGATGAAAAGAAATTTCCACGCCGTTACACCACTGACCTGCGCTGCGAGCAACCAGTGTTAAAGCAAGAGGCTCATTTGGTTGCAGCTGCAGGAGAATCGCCCTTGAAGTCACATGCGTTGCTGACCCATCCTAATAAAGTTGTTTTACGCGGAAAACCGGTAGCAGTTAATTTACAACCGGCAGCTGCCAATTTGAAAGCGTCCTCACTGTCGCAAACGCTTCAGAAAACTGCGGGAATTTATCTGATACTGGAGGATGTCACTATTGATGGGGCTCCGGCGGTAACCTATGACATTTATATCGCTAATAAACAGCAGAGTGACAAACGTATTTATGTGGCGACATTCAATTTGTTCGGTGCACATGATCATGATCAAAGTACCGGTGAGCGACTGATTTTTAATGTAACTGAAGATGTTGCCAAGTTGGGGCTGACAGGCCCGGACAGTGTATCTGTTACGTTTGAGCCCACTACCTTATCCAGCCGCCCGGTTCCACAGGTGCGTTCCACCAGTGGAATTTCTGTCGGTACGATTCGACTGGAAAATACCGCCATTCGTCCCTGATCACTCATGCCCGACCCACCCCGGCCGGGCATTTTCTTATAGATGGTCTGCGAAACGGCCAGCAATATCTGCGAAAGGAATTTTTTATGATGAAGCGGACAATCTGTAAATACATAGTTTCCCTGAGCGCCTTGCCGCTCTTGTCTCCGCTGGTGAACAATGCTTGCTCTGCTAATGACCATTTACTGAATGATCCCTCTTTGATGCCCATTCAGTCCGCTGTTTCCCAGGCATCAACAGGCTTGTTGAAATCTTCACCAACTGCAGAAAAACATTTCGAGTGGACAGTAACTTACACTGATAATCGTATATGGAATCCGGCCGCCAACGATTGGGACAGGGTTCGTTTACGCAGTTACCAGGGTACCGGCATTGACCCCCAAGCACCGTATGTAGCACCGACTATTGTGATGGCACCGGGTGATACCCTTCGTGCAACTTTAAAGAACCGTCTGCCGAAAGATGAAACATGTTTTGATAAATCCTTGCCCATCAACAAGCCACACTGTTTTAACAGTACCAATATGCATACCCATGGTTTATGGATCAATCCGGCGGGCAACAGCGACAACGTACTGATATCCATTAATCCCAATGTTGATTTTCAGTATGAATACAATATTCCCGCTGATCATCCGGCCGGTACCTTCTGGTATCACCCGCATCATCATGGTTCTACGGCAATTCAAGTTGCCAGCGGAATGGCCGGTGCATTGATCGTTACAGGGAATCGACCACCTACCGAAACTCAAAATGGTGATATTGATACTTTACTGCCAGGAGTGCAGGAACGTATTTTATTATTTCAACAAATTCAGTATTACTGCCACGGAGAAGGCAAGAAACCGGAAGATTACGATTGCCGTAACGAGCGGGATATAGGCCAAATTGAGAGTTATGCCGCACTTGCTCCGGGCAAGTGGTCGGACTCGGGAAGATTCACCAGCATAAACGGACAGGTGCAGCCCGTTATTCAGTCCAAAGCCGGGCAGGTTGAACGCTGGCGAATGATTCATGCCGGGGTGCGCGATTCCATTAATCTGGAATTCCGGAAAATGAAATCGACAAACAATAATCTTCGCACTGTATTACATCAGCAGGCCTTACAGCAGGATGCGTTGATTGACCAATACTGTACGGGCGAACCCCTGACACAATTTATCATTGCAGCCGATGGTCTCACTGCGCCTGCTATCCGCCAATACGCCACTACGGTTTTTCAGCCTGGTTACCGCTGGGATGCTTTGATGATATTTCCGGAACAGGGCCAGTATTGTGTCATTGATACCGCTGCAACAGCGTCGGCCAATGTGGGCCCTACAATGTCACCGCGCCAGCTATTGGCCGTGGTAGATGTAAGCGGAAGAGCAAAAGCTGATCCGGCAAGCCATCTGATGCATACTCTGACAGAGAATGCAAAGCAGCAGTATCCAGACAATGTCAGTCAACAAGTCATCCATGATTTGGAGAAGGGTCAACTCCTGAGCAAATTCGTTCCACATTTGCCGGTTACACAGACGGATGGCAGGCAGTCATTAACTTTTGATATCAAAAATGGATTATTTCTGATTGACAATAAACCTTATGACCTGGCACGTATCGACAGGGAGCTGATGTTAGGCACCAGCGATGAATGGATATTGACTTCAAAGCTTGCCAGTCACCCGTTTCATATTCATGTGAACCCTTTTGAAATCATTGCCGTACTGGACCCTGACGGTAAAGATGTAAGTGGTCCTGATGCGGTTGATGATTTCGACTCGTCAGCACCGCCCGATGTCCAATACCGGGGAACCAAAGGATTATGGAAAGACACGTTATGGGTTAAAAACGTGCAGGGGAGCACCTACAAGGTGATTGTGCGAACCCGTTATCAGCGCTATATTGGAGACTTTGTATTGCATTGTCATATTTTGGATCATGAAGATCAGGGTATGATGCAGAACGTACGTATTGGTATCAGTGACGGTCGCAAAGAAATTGCTCACGGCCATCATTAGTCTTTCTACATCTGGCATAGACCGTCGAGAACGCCGAGTGATACCTGCTGGAACGAGCGCTAACCTCAACCCGGGTTGGGCCAACCCGAATATTGCATGAATGAAGGAGGCAATTCCTGCCAAATCTTTTATAGTTCGGTTATCTATACTGAATCAAAGAGAGGAATTGCCAGTGACAAATTGAAGGCATAGAAGTCAAGTCTTGTGTTAATACATTCGACTAACAGTCGCATAATGCAGCCAGAATTCATCTGCTATCGCTTCCATCGTATAGCCGCCTGTTTGGTAGGCTGCTGCAATCCCTGCATTTCTGTCATTGAACGATGAATAAGATGAGAGCGGCTTGGCCTTTGCTCTTCCCTGTGCACGCGGAATTTCACTGATATCGTTGTCGGATTGCACATGCTGCTGCATGATTTCGACAAATTCTTCAATTTGTCCGCGCAAATCATTCCAGATGCTCGGCAACCCCACCCCTGCGCGCACAAAATCCCTATAAGCGGCAACAGCCCGCTTCCGTTGCTTCCCAAACTGTCCCCAGTATCCAGTCCGTTTGCAACCACTCAGGACGGCTGCTTTTCCCGATCATGGCTGAATAGCTGTTCCATGGCCATTGCCCAATATCCTTCACCCCACCCGCCCGCGCAGGATTCAGCACAACATAGCGGGAGAGTTCAAGCAGATAGCTTTCCTTCTCCATCAGAATGGCTTTATATCGTCCTTGGTCGGCATGTACAACATGATTTAAGACTTGACCCCTATTGCATACTTGGCTGTCAGCCAGGTGCCGCCGTTCTTGCCAGAATCGGCACTGGGGTTCAGTGCGGCAACAGCACGGTTGAAAACCTCCGGCAGCAGCCACTGGCGGAAACTGACGCGCTGGCTTTTGGCCGGGTCGGAGGGGATGTCCTGCCCCTGGTCGATAACCTCCCAGCCCAGTGCTTTGAGTTGCTGCTGGAAAGGTTGTTCGACTTCGGTGTATTCAGACAAAAGCAGCCCCCTAGTACCCAGCATCCGAAATATATCCGATAACCTATACGAGCAAAGGTTTGCCAATATAAGTCCAGCGAAACGACTTTGCCAAGGTTTCATTGA
>NZ_FNOY01000088.1 GCF_900107165.1 Nitrosomonas halophila | reverse complement strand
TGCTGCATAACAACATGCCGTTTGATGGTGACAAGTTTTTCAAAATAAAGGGCGCTAATATGTAAATTTTGCTTGACTGAAGACAGAGTATCTACGCGATGGGTATTGCTGGATGTATGCAGAATGCATTTCATGGGCAATATTTATTGCACCACATTTAAACTGAAAATAGTTCAAAGGCATAGGGTTTTTTGGTCTAAACTGCATTCACAATAAGCAAAATAATGAATGATATGACGAGGTGATTTACTCTGGCGTTACGCCGCTCTCTTGCTAAAGGGGATGCAAATGAGTAGTGAAACTGCGGTATGGATTCATTCATTTTCCTGTGACATTCAATCGGTAGAAGCGGAACTGGCCCCGTTCATGAGCCAGCATCACCTGCAACTCCAGCATCTTGCAAGCGACCAACCGCGGGGACCGGGTCTGTTGTGCTTCACCGCCTTGACTCCAGAATTGCATGGATGCCTGGAGCGCGTGAGCTGCAACGGTCAAGAGCCGGTGCTGGCGATCGCATTGCTGGAGCAACCCATCAATGATGAGCAGTACTGGCATTTGCTCAAGTCTGGCGCGGCCGATGTGCTTTGCTGGCAGGGCGATGTTTCCGGATTGATGGACCGGGTCGTTGCCTTGTTATCGCGCTGGATCACAGTGGATCGTTTATTGAACAGCCCGCTCGTGCAGCACAACCTGATCGGAAAAAGCCTGGTATGGCGCAATTTTCTCAGGAATCTCGTCGAGGTAGCCTACTTCACGGATGCCTCGGTCTTGATCATGGGAGAAACGGGAACCGGAAAGGAATTGGTGGCCCGCCTGATGCACTCGCTCGATCCATGCGCCAAGGACCGGGAACTGGTGATCCTCGATTGCAGTACGATCGTGCCCGAACTGGCCGGCAGTGAATTTTTCGGGCATGATCGCGGGGCATTCACCGGCGCATTGATGGCACGCGAGGGAGCTTTCGCGCTCGCCAACGGTGGCACCCTGTTTCTGGACGAAATCGGCGAGTTGCCACTGCACCTGCAGGTGCAACTGCTGCGCGTGATTCAGGAGGGCACCTACAAGCGGGTTGGCAGCAATACCTGGAAGTCGACCCGCTTCCGCCTGGTATGCGCAACCAACCGCGATCTCTCCGAAGAAGTCGCGAAAGGGCGTTTCCGTGCCGACCTGTTTTACCGGATTGCCACCTGGTCCTTCCGCTTGCCCCCGTTGCGCGAGCGCAAGGAAGACATATTGCCGCTGGCATTGCATTTCCTGAAAAGCCACCGCCCCGAGGGCGCCCCTCCGCTCGATATCGATGAACCGCTTGGCCATTTTCTGATGCAGCGTGATTACCCGGGCAATATTCGTGAATTGATGCAGTTGATGCATCGGCTGGGTGCGCGGCATGTTGGGCCAGGCCCGGTCACCCTGGGCGACATTCCGGAAGACGAACGCCGGGGCAGCTGGATACCGCCCGATGCATGGCAGGATACCCGCTTCGAACAATGCATCCGTGATGCGCTGATGCTTGGCTGCGGCGTCAAGGAAATCAGCCGCATCACCTCTGAAACAGCCATCCGCATCGCGCTCAGGGAGGCAGACGGCAACTTGCAGCGTGCCGCCAAAAAACTGGGCATCACCGATCGTGCCTTGCAGCTACGACAAGCCAGCCAGAGATCGAATCTGCATGCCGTCAAAACAAAAGCCACTGGGTGCTAGAAAATTCTGTTCTGGATCGGCCTTTTTAACGCCATAGCCATTGCAGTGATGCATGGTCATTGAAAAGCCTCCGAATGACCGCATGGGGAGCATTTCTGGCAGTCATCCAGGCGTAGGGTGCACCCGTGCACCGGTTCTGTGATGTGAGGCGATTCGCATGCTACGCAAGCACACCCTGCAGCCTGTGCCAACCACCATTCCTGTCTTCGCGCGGTTTCTCGCAGCAAAGCCATCCAGTCCAATGTCAGTTGTACTGACTGCAAGGATGCATTCCATGCACCATGCATGGGGTCCATCATGGACGATCTGCTTGCCGGGTTGGCCGATGGGGGACGGGACGGTGGCTTGCTTGCCTGATCAACCGCAGAAAATTCCTGCCCAGTATCAGCGCCTCCTGTGCCGGCGGTAATTGCAATGCCTGAATTTTGGCAAGCTCGACCGCAGGATGCAGCCAGGGTCCATCGGAGCCGAACAGGATTTTTTTCGCACCCGCACGCGCCACCGCTTGTTCGAGCAGGTCGAAACGGCGCACGCCGGCGGTATCGGCGTAAATATTTGGATGCCGCACCAGATGATCGATCAGTGCCAGCTGCGCCCGCCAGTCGTCAGAGAAACTGCCCAGGTGCGGGATGATGAAGTTTACCTCCGGATATTCCTGGGCGAGCAGTTCGCAAACCGATACCTCACCGCTGACATCGTAGAGTACCGGTAACGCAAACCTTCTTGCCGCCTCGCAGACTTCGCGGTTGATGGGCGCATCATGGCGATGCACCTTGATGCCGACAAAGCCGTATTGCTTCACCGCAGTTTTGATTATGTCCAAAATACGCCCCCGTCCATGCTGGGTGTGCACGAAGGCAAAGCCATAAAAGCGATCAGGTCGGCTGGCGACAATGCGCGCAACTTCGCGATTGGCTGTGGCGTAGTCTGAATGGAAAGCGGCGAAGAGCACCGTCCGATCAATGTCCGCGTCCGCGCTCCAGCGCAAAAACTTTTCCAGCGGTGCGCGGGTGTCCCAGGGGCCGGTGAATCCGTCGCCTTTACCGGCGTGGCAGTGGCAGTCGATGATCATCGGGATTTTTCAGTTTGTGCCATCAGCTAATGAATGACAGCAGCGGGATCCAGCCTGAGCGAGCCATGCCTCGGATAGAACAGGTAGCTGTGTACCCCTTGCTTGTACTCGGCCTGAATATGTACGTGAGGCCATCGAGTGGCACCCAGATAGCCGATGAGCGGCAGGGTTGCCAAATCGCTTGCTTTAAGGATGGCGCCATGCTTCATTCTGGGCCCGAAACCGATTCGATCTCCCTTGCCTGCGGCATTCCATTCGGCAAGCGAGATGAGGCGCTTCCCATCATAGGGCAGGCATCCCGGGGTAATCAGATGCAAATACTCGATATAGATCGTGAATACCGCAGCTTGGCCATGTGTTGTTGTGTAGGTATAGCGGCAAGCCAATCCCACCGAGCCACCATAGCCCGGGTTGTTGAGGTCTTTGGTTTCCCTGAGATAAACTTGCGCTTCGCGTAGACTGGCCCGGCCATGTCCGGGTATTTTCAGCCCTTGCTGCCACGGTGGTTCCTTTTTTGAGGCAGCCTGTACTTTATTGAGTGTGGCGATATCGAGAGCCGTTTTGACCGTCGCATAGACTGGCAGGCCCCGGCGCGGATCATGAGCGCCTTGCCCCGCTGCATTTGAAGTTGAAACATCTATGCCCAGGTGATAGCCGCTTGATCTTCGTTTGAGATAACCTGAAAAGATTCTTCCACCCGGTACGCCATGCTGCAGAGCACTGCTCGATGGCGGTGTAACCGTGGGCGTAGCAGGCGTGGACGGTTGAACAATGGGCCCATTGAGCGCCTGAAGCGTGCGCCCACCGGGGTCGACACGCCCATCTGGATAGTTCATTCCGACCACGATGCGCTGAAATGCTCTGATAGCTGCTCTGGTTCTGGGGCCGCTTTTGCCATCTACCGTGAGTGGCGCAATGCCAGGCAGCTTTCCGGCAAGAATGAATTTATTCAGTAAATTCTGTACGGCAGTGACATCATAGGGCTTGTTGGCGCCACCATTTCCTACCGAATCAGAGAGGATGATCATGGATACTTCTGCATGCAATTGATCGTCTCCTGAGCGCCAGGCGGGTTGCCACAGTATTTCTTCGATCATGCTCATTTCATGATCGGACCCGTTGCCGATCAAGCCTGTCTCCCGCATACGCCGGTCGACTGCAGTACGGTGCCGTTGCGGCACAGCGCGCCATGCTGCCTCGAAACCTGAATCTTGTCCGGCGCGCAGATAGTTGCGATAGGCAGCCGGAGACCGATGCCAGAGACGGATGCCCCGTGCGGCCGCGAGCTCGCTGCCGCCAGCCGCGCGAACTTGGCGAAACAGCTCGGCGTAGCGGGCGACGGGCCGATTGATTTCTTCTGCCGCAGATGCTTCCCAAGGGAATGATGTTGAAGAAGTGCCCGGTAGTGACCGCCAGGCATCCCGGTTGAACTGGAAGACGCCCCATGCCGTGATCAATGCCTTGCCGGGAGGGCGTTCCGCAGGCGGGCGTGCATCGAAGGTATTGGCTGGCCGCGCATAGGTTGCGCCACTTTCTGTTTGCGCAAGGTGGCTTACCACTGAGACGAATACTTCACCGAGGCCATGTTGCCGCGCCGCGGCCTGAATCGCTCCGAGTGCGGCGCCACGTGCACTAGGCCGGCGAGCGGTGGCTGGCAGACCGGGTGCAAGGCTGTCATTTGCTGATGGGTGGCCTGCGCCTGCCGCAATCAGCGCTGCTTCGGTTTGCTTGCCGACTATGCCATCTACAGCCAGGCCATGCCGCTTCTGGAAGTCACGGATAGCGCTGCGCGTCTGACTGCCTAAGATGCCGTCTACAGCTAACCGGAGCCCCAGAATGGTGTTTAATGCCTGCTGGAACCAGCGAATGTAGCCTCGACTGCTGCGATTGATTTCGCTTTCCAGCATTTCGTTTTCAAGGTCGAATGAATCGAAAGCTTCTGACTCTGAGGTGCCTTCGTTTTGATCGGCCGTGCCACTTCTGGAAGTCATCAAAGCCTGTTTCGTCTCCGGCCCGGCGATGCCGTCAACCGTCAGCCCCTGTTGTTCCTGAAACCGGCGCAAGGCGCTGCGCGTTGCCGCATCCATGATGCCGTTAACCGGCAGGTTTAGCCCCTGAATTTGATTCAGCGAACTCTGTACCCAGCGTACATACTCGCTGCCATGTTGCGGGCAGTCCTGGGCGGGGCAGGTGCAGAGCGGTTCTCTGGGTAGGTAACGGGATGACCTGGGTCTGATTCCCGGCCGTCTGGGGGGGCGGGGTCTTCTCGGCAATGCGCCGCCTCGGCCCGGCCGGCGTGAGGGAGGAGCGGTCCGCCGCTGGCGGCCGGTGGGTTGCCTGGGTCTTGACGGACGTCCTCGTCCGCCTCGTCCACTTCTTCGGACTTCAGATTCTTCCCATTCTGGCTGCATAAATTCCGAATCGATATCCGGAAGTTCTTCCACCCAGTCGATTGCTTCATTCATGATCGTTCTCCATGATTGTGGCCGCTTGTCACGGGCATCGATACACTCGGGCCATGTGCGCCGCCCGGCATGATCCGCCGCCGGTTTATGGTGCGCGAGCGCACCCTACGCCGATCGGATCGTTTCCGGCGTCCTCGGGTGCACTTGTGCACCGATTAACTGGTTCATAGGCATTTGTTTACTCGCTTTCATACCGAATAAGCCGCCGTCCGGAGCGATAGGGCAGCTTCGCATAGCCTCTGACCTCGGACGAGACCGCTTCCGATGCGACGACATCTGCCTGCAAGCTGGATTGGGAACGCTGCGCGGCCAGCTTTTTTTGCAAATGCAGGGAAGGCTGCAGAAAACGTTCGCTCGCCTGGCGGGTGTCGGTGATTTCGATTGATAGGTCCACTCCGGTTGTCGCCATGTAGGCATGGATGTAGCGCTGGATCTCCGGCCGCCAGTAGCGCGCCCAGTTGCGGGCATGCTCCTGATCGTTGATGTCGATCCAGTCGCCATAGCGGATGGAGAGCAGAATTTGCTCGCCGTATCTGGCCAGTTCATGAAAATGGGTGATGGATGTGTCACCCCAACCCTGCAGGCGCCGCATGTCATCAACAGCCCCCATCCAGGGTTCCTGGTAAGGCACCATGTGGCGGCCGCGCAGGAACTCCTTCATTTCCGGCCGGGCGAGCAGCCATTGCATGATTAGCATTTCCCGTCTGGCAGTCCAGGGCAGATCGCCAAATTGGTTGTGCGCGCCCTCGGCCAGGATGAGGTGAACCTCGCGCAGCGCGTTGAGCAGTGCAAACGCATCGGCGTGGATGGTGGTATCGTCGTCCTCTCGGTAGAACATGGCTGCCCGGTAGAGCAGGTTATGAAAAGCCTCGATGAATTTGGAGCGGCTGTCAGCCGGCCGGAAGTCGCCAATCGCTTTGCCGATCAAGGTGAAGCCATAGTGATGATCGTACTCGTAGGCGCGCCGCCGCACGCTCAGGCGATTGAATTCGTCCTGTACGAAGCCCCATAGCAGATTGTTCAGGGGCCGCAGCGGATCGAGTTCGAGATTGATGAGCGGATCCCGTGAGTGGCTGAGCCGGTTCTGAAAGCGCAGGGTGATGGCGTTGAGCGTCTGCACCAGCATGCCTTCCTCGTGCCAATAGGACCAGATCAACTCCAGCAGGCTCGGACAGGTGAGACGGGCCTGCAGTATGGCCTCGCAATAGGGTAGTTTCTCTTCCATGCGGCTGGTATTGAGACCGACAATCTGCCGGACGATACGCCGCAGATAAGGCAGGGTCGGAGCTTGGCCATTGTTGCTGAGATAGGCCAACAGTTTCTCCTCAATTTCACCAACAGTGATGTCCTGCTCTCCCAAGCGGCGTTGTTCGGCCTCAATTTCCTTGTCAACGGATTTTTTCCTTTTCATGGCATATTTGATACATGTTTCATCGTGGTCTACGAGACCGCACTCAAAGATGAGAAAAGCCTCGGTCGCGACCTTGAGCAGGTTATAGGCATCCACGCCATGAATGCTGGGATGCATTTCGAGACCCTGCCGTCTGGCTTTGATGAAAGGTAAATCCGGATCATTTTTTATTTTTTCGCTGCTTGGATCCCTATATGTGCTACAAGGGTCTAGCTGATTTGCTTCGGGCGCCTCGGGGCGGCACAGGATGCAATTGATGAAATCCTGATAGCGATTGAAGCCCACCGCTTTCGCGTGATGGCGAATCGCTACCCATAAGGCTTGGTCATCGGTGGCCGGGGCGGATGTGCGCTGCATTGCTACATCGACCCGGACGGCCTCCTTCATTTCAACATTGAAAGATCTGTTTCCAGTTCCGTTAGTCTCGTTATCGTGGCTCATGATCGTATCCTCTAGGTTAAAACGCGTGATAGGGTGGGTAATGCTTCTCTCGCGTAGCTGGATCTTGCCGGATGCGCCGGTGACAGCAGGGAATGACGCAGTGCCCAATGTGTCAGCAGCTGGTTGAGCAGGTGGCTTTCAGTTTCGGGTTCGAGCAGGCCGCCTGCCTTGGCCTGTCCCAGCATGGCGAATGCCAGGCAAGGGGGCAGGCTGCTCAGTTGCCTGGTCTGGTCGCGCAACTGCTGGTACTGGGCGAGTAGGTGGGCCGGTTGCCGGTCTTCCCTATCCATGACCGCCAGCAACGTAGCGCCATTCAACGACTGGAATTTTTCTCCAAACAGCACATCGAGAAAATTCTCCAGTTCCCCTTCGAGCCTCCGCAATAGTTGGCGCTTTTCATCCGGGACTGCATCAAGTGGATAAAAAGATTCCCACAGTTTGGCCAGGGCTGCCCATTGTGGATGGGGATAGCAGCGCTGCCCCATCGCACAGCTGAGCTTGACGCGCAGCCAGGGAATGGGGTGCGGATCGTCCAGCCCCACGCGCAGCACGAAGGGCGCGGGCAGGCTCATGACGCCGATCAGCCCCAGCGTGGAGGCGATCCCCAGGCGGGCGACCGACCAGAAATCGGCGAGTATTTCCGAGATCCAGCGTTCCCAGAAAATCCAGCTGTCGAATGCGCGGCTGGGCCGGGACTGATGCTGTTGCAGCGTCAGCCGCAGTGGTTGGATCAGATCGAGCAGCGCCGCTGCCTGATGCCCGACTTCGTGTACCAGGGAGGAGGCGATGCCGCTTCCGATCATCCGCTCCCGGGGGATGCGGATGATGGCGACCGGGTTTTCGCTGCCGCCTGGCAGGCGTGTCCTGGCACGGCGTATTGCCGCGCCAATGCCGTGGTCCAGATAGCAGATGACGGGGGGTGCCTGATAATAGCCCGGCAATGCCAGTGCATCGGCTGCGATGCTGTCAAGACCGGCCAGCCAGACGCCGATATCATGGCTGCTGCGCTGGGTCAGCGCATCGGCAAAAATATCGAATTGCGAGAGAACCGCGTTGAATTTAAGACGCAATAGTGAGAATCGACGCTGCGCTTCGACTGGCGAAGCATCCCGGAGCTTGCCATCCAGTGCAGAGAGGAAATCCTGGATGTCGCCACGCAGCGCATGCCGCTCTCTGGCGAGATAGCGCTCGATGGCTCTCTGCGCCGATAGCGAGACGGCCGCAGCGGGCACCATGGGTTGATGCAAGGCAAAGGGCTTGATCAGGTTGACCCGGGTAAACAAGGCCCGGCCTTCCTGCTTGAGCAGCCAAATGGCGGCAGCGTCCATTTCACCCTCTATACGTCCATTAACACGATTTTGCGCCCGCGACGCACCCAGCGGCCGCTGCGTCCACTGCCAGTGGGCGTGACTTCCTGGCTCGACGCCATGCTGGGCCGCAGGAGTCCGGGTGCGTGTTTGCGGGCGGCGGCGACCAGTGCGCTGCGGGCAGCGGCTTGTGGGCTGGCGGTCGGCACGGCAGCCGCTGCTTTCCTGGCCGCATCGCCAGCCAGCTGCACGAAGCGCCGAGCTACCTCGAATTCCTGGTCTTCCGGGCTCAATCCTTCCAATTCCATCTCAAACAGATTGGAGGCTGCCGAACCGAGCGCGCCGCCAACTTTGGTGCCTAATCCCGGTGCAATTGCCGTGCCGATGGCCGCGCCAACGCCGGGCAAGGCTTTTTTGGCCACACCTCTCAGTGCGCCACCCAGCGCTCGCGCAACCGGGCTTCTGACCGCCCTGCGGACACCGCGTCCAACTCGCCGGATGACTCTTCCAAGAAATTGGTCCAGTTCATCTTCATCGATGACTTCCAGTAATTCGGCCGCCAATTCCATTTCATCTGTTTCGGTGAAAGCATATTCACTGTCGTCATATTCGAATTCATATTCCATTTCGGTATCGTAAGGATCCATTTCGGTATCAAACTCAGCCAGGTTGCGATCAATGTTATGCATGACAGGCTCCTTTATTCGCTAGGTTGAAAAAACGATGGGTTTGAGTTTCCTCATCCATAGAGATGCAGGATCTGTGCCAGACTGCTGGGGTGCGCCTTGTTTTGTCCATGAATCATGCTTGGTGGCCTGGCGGAAGCCAATTCATTAACCCAAGTTCGCAGCTTTTTCCCCCAAAACCACCCAAAACCCCCCATTTTTGCTCTAAATCAGAAAAAAATTCTTTTATAATCAATAGCGAT
>NZ_FNOY01000087.1 GCF_900107165.1 Nitrosomonas halophila | reverse complement strand
TGCTGCATAACAACATGCCGTTTGATGGTGACAAGTTTTTCAAAATAAAGGGCGCTAATATGTAAATTTTGCTTGACTGAAGACAGAGTATCTACGCGAGGCAATTCAATTATTGGGTGTATTTGTACCCGATTGGGTGGGCGTGAATTTGGGGCAGGCGTTGGCAGATGCCGGTGAGCCGTGAAAGCCGTAGGGTGCACCCGTGCACCGGTTTGCCGGGGGCTATGCCGTGGTGGTTGCGTTTGGCGGTGTGGTTGGGAGGGGTTGGCGGTGCACAGGTGCACCCGATGCGGGGCAATTCAATTATTGGGTGTATTTGTGCCCGATTGGGTGGGCGTGGCTTTGGGGCAGGCATTGGCAGATGCCGGTGAGCCGTGAATGCCGTAGGGTGCACCCGTGCACCGGTTTGCCGGGGGCTGTGCCGTGGTGGTTGCGTTTGGCGGTGTGGTTGACGGGGTTTGGCGGTGCACAGGTGCGCCCGATGCGGGGCAATTCAATTATTGGGTGTATTTGTGCCCGATTGGGGGGGGCGTGGCTTTGGGGTGGGCATTTGGCGGATGCCGGTGAGCCGTGAACACCGTGGGTGCCCTTGTGCACCGGTTTGCCGGGGGCTATGCCGTGGTGGTTGCGTTTGGCGGTGTGGTTGGGAGGGGTTGGCGGTGCACAGGTGCACCCGATGCGGGGCAATTCAATTATTGGGTGTATTTGTGCCCGATTGGGTGGGCGTGGGTTTGGGGCAGGCATTGGCAGATGCCGGTGAGCCGTGAATGCCGTAGGGTGCACCCGTGCACCGGTTTGCCGGGGGCTGTGCCGTGGTGGTTGCGTTTGGCGGTGTGGTTGACGGGGTTTGGCGGTGCACAGGTGCACCCGATGTAGTGCAATTCAATTATCGGGTGTATTTGGTGCCAGGCATCGATGGCCAGGCCGGTGACGCCATCTTCGACAACTACCGCAACGCTTTCCGCAACCCGCGGCCACCGATGCGCGGCGTCATCGATGTCGGCACCACCGGCGCCAGCGCGGGTACCGACTGACCATGTCCGACAGGAGCCTCAACCATGCATGTCATTCCTGACAAAGCCTTGAACCGGCGGCCGGCCCTGCCGGCCAGGCAACAGGGCGCCGTGGCCGTGATCGTCGCGCTGTCGCTGGCGGGCCTGATCGGCATCGTCGGCCTCGCGCTCGATCTCGGCAAGCTGTTCGTCGCCAAATCCGAGCTGCAGAACAGCGCCGACGCTTGCGCCCTGGCAGCCGCGCGCGAGCTGACGGGTGCCAATACCAATCAGCTCAAGTTGGCCGCAGCGGCCGGTATTGCGACCGGGCAACGTCACCAGGTGCTGTTCCAGGGCGAGCAGGTCGTCGTCGAACGCGTCACCTTCAGCGATCATCTGACCGGGGTCTATCAATCCGCATTTGAAGGCACTGGCGCACTCGGTATGCGCTTCGTCCGCTGTGAAGTCAATCGCAGCGAGATTGCCAACTGGTTCATTCAGGTACTGAATCTGATGCCGGGCGTGGATATCGGTGACCAGCGGGTGGCTGCGAGTGCAGTGGCTTCTGTTGTGCCGGGACAGACGACTTGTGCATTGCCTGTTGGGGTCTGTGAATCTGGTCTGGCGACGAAGGATGTGGGTGATTGGCTGGAAGCATTGTTGGTACCCGGCGCAGGATTGAGTGGAGATTTTCTGTGGGTACGCTTTGATGGACAGGGGGCAAGAGATTTAAAAGACATTTTGACTGGTCCAGGCCAGTGTGATGTCCCGGCAGCCAATCAACCTATCGAATCTGAGACAGGCATGAATGTAGGCGTCTATTCTGCCTGGAATACCCGTTTCGGCGCATATCAGGGGAGCTATAACGAGAACAATGCACCACCGGATTATAGTGGTTATGCCTATACCGCCAAGAACTGGGACAGCTGCCAGAATGCATCCGAGGATTTTTTCCAGAAGCGCGGTCAATTCACTCCCATTCAGAGTCCGAGCAGACACCCTACCGGTCTCAGGGTGCTTCCTCCTGCCGGGGCATCTTCTGAATCTGTGCACAGGAATCAGGGGGCGGATCGTCGACTTGCCATCGTACCCATAGTCGATTGCGGTGCCTTGGCAGGTAGTAGCCATACGACCACTATCAAGTCATGGGCCTGTGTGTTGATGCTGCATCCCCTGGATCAAAATTCTGACTCAGATGCTTTCGATGGATGTTCTTCCGGAACCGGAAACCGGGTGTTTCTCGAATATCTCGGCCAGGCAGATGCGCCTGACAGCCCCTGTGCGTCAGCCGGGGTTGTGGGCGGGCCGGGCAGTGTTGGCCCATTGGTGCCGGCTTTGGTGAGGTAAGCACTATGTATCGTTCAACATTCCGGTTACGCCAGCGCATGCAGGGTGCGGTCGCAGTCGAGATGGCGCTGCTGCTGGTGCCGATGCTGGTGCTGGTGTTCGGCGTGGCCGAATTCGGCCGCGCGCTCTACCAATACAACACGCTCGCCAAGTCGGTGCGCACGGCGGTGCGTCATCTCTCGCAGTACAATCCATCCGATGCCACGCGCTATACGCAGGCGCAAAACGAGGCCAGGTGTCTGGCAGTCCATGGCAACCTGATTTGCAACGGTCCGGCACTCGCGCCCGGGCTGATCACCAACATGGTCAAGATCAATGACACCCCGATTGTGGTGACAACCAGCGAGGGCACGACCATCAGTGTGGTGGAAGTGGGTATCGAGGGGTATGAGTTCGATTTCTTTCTTGATCCGCGCGCCTTTCTCGGCGGCGGCGAGCAATCGATTCGATTTGGCGATATTCGTGCCAGTATGAGGCAATCATGAACCATTACGGAATTTTATCCCGAGCCCGGAGCGGCCGCAGCTATCGGCAACGCGGGGTGGCAGCCGTCGAATTCGCCCTGCTGGCGGCCTTGTTGTTCACCCTGTTGTTTGGCGTGATCGAAATGAGCCGGGTGCTGTTCTACTGGAATACCGCGACCGAGGCGACTCGCCTGGGTGCACGGCTGGCGGTGGTGTGTGATCCGCATGCACCTGCCATTCGGCGCCGGATGCAGGAGATGCTGGGTGTGCTGGATTCGGGCAATATCGATATCGCCTATTCTCCTGAGGGTTGCAATCAAAACAGTTGCCGGTCGGTAACAGTCAGCATCACCGGGGTGACTGTCTCCACCCTGATCCCGCTGGTGCCGCTGACGCTTACCATGCCACCGTTTACCACCACGCTGCCACGCGAGAGTATGAACAGCACCAATCCGGATTGCAGCTGAGCCGCCATGCGCAAGGATCCTGCCCGATATGTTTTACAGGTTTGAAGGAGTGAATAATTGAAAATCGCCACCATTGCACAAGATTCACAGTGTCTGGATGCCATACAGAAATATCTTGCGCAAAGCCATGCCACACATACGCTGGTCTCCTCCATGGGAGGCATACAGCAGGTGCCTGCCGTGATCGAGCAGGAACATCCCGATTTATTGCTGCTGGAAGGCGCTGGCCTCAGTTCGAGCGAATTGCAGGTGATCGACCGGGCGACTTCGCGCTTTCCAGAGCTGGGCATCATCATGCTGTGTCCCGCCCAGTCGCAGGAATATCTGATCGAAGCCATGCGCGCCGGGGTGCGCGAGATCGTGCCGACACCGGTGACCCAGCATGTGCTGGTGGACGCGGTCGATCGCTTTCAGAAACGCAGGCAGCAAGCCAGGACAGCTATCCGCAAGGGCAAGATTCTGGCCTTCATTCCCTGCAAGGGGGGGAGTGGATCGACCTTTCTGGCCAGCAATATAGCCTATGCCCTGGCTGCCAGTGAGCAGAAGAAGTCGGCGCTGATCGATTTCAATCTGCAGTTCGGTGATGCGTCGCTGTTCGTGCAGGACAGCGTGCCCAAGACCACGATCGCTGATGTGACCCGGCAAATCGAGCGGCTGGATGGGTCCTTCCTGTCTGCCAGCATGGTGCAGGTGCTGCCCAATTTCGAAGTGCTGTCCGCCCCCGAGGAACCCGAGATGGCGGCGGAAATCAAGCCGGAACATGTCAAGCCGCTTCTGCAGGTGGCAGTCAAGCAATATGAATTCGTGGTGCTGGACATCGGCCGTTCGCTGGATGCGGTTTCCATCCAGGCGCTGGACCAGGCGGATTATATTTTTCCAGTCGTGCAGCAGACCCTGCCTTCCATCCGCGATGCCAAACGCATGATCAATACCTTTCATGCGCTGGGCTATGTCAACGACAAGATCCGCCTGATCGTCAATCGTTATGAAAAGAAGAACGATATCACGCTGGGCGACATTACCGATACCCTCAAACTCTCCGTCTTCAAAACAGTGCCAAACGATTACGACGTGGTGGCCGAGTCGGTCAATCAGGGTATCCCGGTGACGCGGCTGGCACAGCGCAGCGTGGTGGCCCGGTCGATTCAGGATATCGCGCGCGAATTGAGCGGCGTCAATCAGGAAAAGCGTTCCTTGAGAAAGCTGTTTGCCTTTTAACCTTGGGAGATATCTATCATGTCTATACGCGATCGCTTGCAAGGGGTCATACAGAGCAGCGCCACGGCTGCAAACGTGACCGCGGCCACCCAGACGCGCAACAATGAGGCCTATCATGAACTGAAGAGCAGGATTCATCAGGGATTGCTGGATAGGATGGATCTGGCCGTGATGGAAAGCCTGCCGCAGGAGCGCCTGCTGGCTGAAATCAAGGCCCTGGTGGAGCGGTTGCTGATCGAGGAGCGGGCGCCGATCAACGATCTCGAACGGCAGCGCATCGTGCAGGATGTTCAGAATGAAGTGCTGGGGCTCGGGCCGCTCGAGCCGTTGCTGGCCGACCCGTCCATTTCGGATATTCTGGTCAACACCCATTGCCAGGTGTATGTCGAGCGCCGGGGCAAGCTCGAACTGACCGATGTCCATTTTGCCAACGAAGCGCATTTGCGCAAAATCATCGACCGGATCGTTTCCCGCGTCGGCCGGCGGATCGACGAATCGAGTCCGATGGTCGACGCGCGGCTGGCGGATGGTTCGCGGGTCAACGCGATCATCGCACCGCTCGCGATCGATGGCGCATTGCTCTCGATCCGGCGGTTTGCGGTGGTGCCGCTCAAGGTGGAGGATTTGATCCGCCACAAATCGATGACACCGGCGATTGCCGATATCATCAGCGGTCTGGTCAAGTCCAAGTGCAGTATCCTGATTTCTGGGGGGACCGGCAGCGGTAAAACCACCCTGCTGAATATTCTTTCCAGTTTCATTCCACATTCCGAACGGGTGGTCACGATCGAGGATGCGGCTGAATTGCAACTGCAGCAACCGCATGTGGTGCGGCTGGAAACACGCCCGCCCAATGTCGAGGGCAAGGGCGAAGTGACGCAGCGCGCGCTGGTGCGCAACAGTTTGCGGATGCGGCCGGACCGTATCATCATCGGGGAGGTGCGCGGCGCGGAAGCGATCGACATGCTGCAGGCGATGAACACCGGTCATGAGGGTTCATTGGCGACCATCCATGCCAATACGCCGCGCGATGCGCTGAGCCGGGTCGAGAACATGGTCGGCATGGCTGGGCTCAATCTGCCGCCCAAGGCGATCCGCCAGCAGATCAGCGCGGCGATCACGGTTGTGATCCAGGTTTCCCGCCTGTCCGATGGCAAGCGCAAGATCATGAGCATCCAGGAAATCACGGGCATGGAAGGGGATATCATTACCATGCAGGAAATCTACCTGTTCGAGCAGACAGGCATAGGACCCGATGGCGCGGTGCTCGGGCATTTCCGGGCGACCGGCATCCGGCCGAAGTTTGCGGAGCGCCTGCGGATTTTCGGGTCACCCCTGAGCGACGATCTGTTCGATCCGAACCGCCGCTACGAGTAGGGAGGGCTGGATGGACGATTATCTTTACTATCTTTTTATTGCGCTCGCGTTTCTGGCCGTAGTTCTGCTGCTGGAAGGGGGCTACCTGGTCTGGCGTGCCAACCAGGGGCCTGAAGCGAAGCGCATCAAGAAACGGCTGCAGGCAATTTCCGCTGGCTGGCAGGGCGGGGATGCCTCCTTGCTCAAGCAGCGGTTGCTCAGCCATTCACCGCCATTGCAGCGTTTTTTGTTGCAGCTGCCGCGCATTCACAGTCTGGACCGTTTGCTGGTGCAATCGGGGATGTCGTTGATGGTGAGCCAGTTTCTGGTCTATACCCTGATAGCCGCTGTCGGTGCCATGGCTTGTGCGGCATTGCTGGGTCAGTCCTTCCCCATGATGCTGTTGTTTGCTGGGCTGGGCGGCATGATTCCGTATTTGTTTGTGGTCAGAGCGAGAAGCAAGCGGCTGTCGCTGATTGAGCAGCAGCTGCCGGAAATGATCGATTTGATCGCGCGTGCATTGAAAGCGGGCCATGCCTTTCCCGGTGCCCTGCAAATGGCCGCCACCGAGGGCACGGAACCGGCTGCCGGAGAATTCCGGTTGGTCTTCGATGAAATCTATTTTGGCGTCTCGATGCAACAGGCGCTCATGAATCTGGCGGTGCGCGTGCCAATTACTGATCTGCGCTATTTTGTCATTGCTGTCCTGATACAAAGTGAAAGCGGCGGCAATCTGGCGGAATTGCTCGAGAAAATCAGCCAGCTGATCCGCGACCGCTTGACGCTGCTGGGGAAAGTGCGCGTGCTCTCGGCCGAGGGGCGGCTGTCGGCCTGGATACTTTCCTGCCTGCCTTTTGCCATGGCCTTGATACTGAATCTCATCAATCCTGGTTTTATGAGTATCTTGTGGACGGATCCGATGGGCGCGACAATCATCGGCACGGGGCTGGGGATGATGGCCATCGGTATCTTTGCCATGTCGCGCATCATCAAGATCCGGGTATGACGGCATCCGGGCGCATGCAGATTTTTTTTCAGGCGTATGTTTATAGACCGATACCTTCAATGGTGATTTGATCATGATATCTGTGGAAACAGTCTTTCTGGTGATGATTTTTCTGGCGGTGGCTGGTATCGTTTATTCCGTCATACTTGCATTCGCGCCGCGCTCGACTAAAACCCGGCTCGGGCAAATTGCCGCCAGCGATGCCTCGCCAGCTGATGCACTGGCCGAACAGGAATGGAAGGAAACGGTTGTCAAGTTCTCGCAACCCCTGGCAGAGCTGGCATTGCCCAGCGAGGAATGGGAAACATCTCCTTTTCGTGCACGCTTCATGCATGCCGGACTGCGCGCCAGTTCTGCGCCGACGATTTATTTCGCGGCCAAGACTTTGCTGGCGCTGCTGCTGCCAGGCCTGTTCCTGTTTTCTGCCGGGATCGGTCAACTGGAGCTGAGCACTCAGGCCAGCATACTGATTCTCACGCTACTGGCCACAATCGGCTATTACACACCCAATCTCTGGCTGTCCCGTGTGATCGAGACACGCCAGCGCGAGCTGTTCGAAAATTTTCCGGATGCAATCGATTTGATGACGGTCTGCGTGGAAGCCGGCTTGGGGCTGGACGCGGCGCTGGCCAAGGTGGGTGAAGAAATGCAGGTGAGCAGTCCGGTGTTATCGGAAGAGATCCAGTTGGTGGGATTGGAGCTGCGTGCCGGTGCCAGCCGTGAAAAGGCATTGCGCAATCTGGCTGCCAGAACCGGTGTGGAAGAGATTGAGGCACTGGCAGCCATGCTGATCCAGGCTGACCGCTTCGGAACCAGTACCGCCGCCTCGTTGCGGGTGTATTCGGATACACTGCGCACCAAACGCCGCCTGCGGGCGGAAGAGGCCGCCGCCAAGATTGCCTTGAAATTGCTGTTTCCACTGATTTTCTTTATTTTTCCTGCCCTGATGATCGTATTGCTGGGGCCTGCCTTCATCAGTATTTACCGCAACCTGCTGCCCGCACTGGCGGGTCAATAAAGGATGATTATGCATCGATACAAAACTGGAAAACTGCTTGGGTTATGCTGCGCCCTCTTGCTCATCAGCGGATGCGCGACGCAATCGACCCAAAATCGTCTGGCACAGAATGCTTTGTCCGAATCCCGCACACAGCAGGCGACCCTGCAGGATCTGGCCAGGCTGTATCAGGCCGGCCGCCAGCATCAGCAAGCCGGAGACTTTCCTGCTGCGATTGCCGCCTATGAAAAGATTCTGGCGATCGATCCGGCTTATGTCGAGGCGCACAATGGCCTGGGGGTTGTCCATGCGCAAATGGATAACCCTCAACTGGCGGTGCGCCATCTGACAACGGCGATCGAGCTGGCGCCGCTGGCATCCCATTTGCACAACAACCTGGGATATGCGTATTTGCTGCAGGGAAATCTGGCCGATGCCGAACGTGGCTTCCAGCAGGCGCTGCAGTTCGATCCCGAGAATGAACAGGCGCGCGCCAATTTGATGACTGTGCGTCAACGGCTGCGCGCGACAGGAGAATGACCGATGCCTGTATTCAAACGAAAATATGCCTGGACACTGGGTTGTCTATCCGTGCTGGCGGGATGTACCCATTTTTATCCCGTTGGCAATCATTCGGGTGTGAATATCCATCCTGTCATGCAGGTAAGACAGCCGGACAGGAGCGCCGACCGGCTCTATAATCTGGGGCGCTATCACCATCGCAGAACCGAATACCAGGATGCGATCACCGCCTATCAGCAGGCGCTGGCTGTCGACCCGGCCTATGTCGAGGCGCATAATGGCCTTGGCATAGTCTACGCGATCCAGGGGCGGCATGCGTTATCCTTGCAGCATTTCAGGCAGGCCATCGCCATGATGCCGGCCGCCACCTATCTGCACAGCAACCTTGGCTACGCGCTGCAGTTGCAGGAAAGCTACGCCGAAGCAGCGGCTGCCTATCAGGAAGCCTTGCGCCTTGACCCACTCAATCACAAGGCACGCAAGAATCTGGCCCATCTCAACCGGCAGCTGGGGCTGGATACGGCTGCTGCCACTGCCACCGCAGCAGAGCAGGGCACAACCAGTGATACCTCCGCCGCTAATGTGGCACAGGCGCGGCCGGAGCCGGTATCCCGGATCGTGCAGATTGCCCCCAATGTTTATGAATTGCGAGATGCTGTGCAGCCCTCCAAGACGGGCAGCGTCATGCAGACTGCCCCAGCCAGCCATGTGGCTGCCGAAACGGCCAGCGCGCCCCAAAACAAGCGAATCGAGGTTTCGAACGGTAACGGCATAAGCGGGATGGCCAGGAAGGTAGCAAATTTCCTGGCGCAAGCTGGGTATCCCGGCGCACGCCTGACCAATCACCCCAGTTTCCAGCAGGCCAGCACCGAAATTCACTACCGACCGGGTCATCAGGCCCAGGCCGAACACATGCGCAGTATGCTACCCAATGGGGTGGCTAAATCGTTTGAGAACAAGAGCTTGCGCGATGATATCGGGGTCAAGATTCTGCTGGGCAAAGACCTGCAAGTCGCCATCGATTATTTCAACCCGGCCAGACCCCGGCAGCTTGCCTTGAATGAGCGGTGATACGGTGCGCAAGTGCACTGCAACCGGTGATGGATTATCCGGGCTGCTATTGAGAATTGATTGCTCCTGGGTGGCGATGTTTGCCGACAGCTGGTATTCAGATTTGGTTTGATGGTGCACAGGTGCACCCTACGCTGGGGCGGTCACGATCCGATTTTGTAGGGTGCACCTGTGCACCGCATCCGGCGATGGATTATTCGGACTGCTTGTCTCGCTTGCGGTCAATAGTGGTGGCATAGCTGATTTTTATTAGTCCGAAGTAAGGTTAAAACCACCGCCTTTAAGGCGGTAAGATTTATCTTTTAAAATTTTGGACGTACCATGATGCTAAAAGTAGGGG
>NZ_FNOY01000132.1 GCF_900107165.1 Nitrosomonas halophila | reverse complement strand
GCCCTGACGGGCAACTCCAAATGTATCGGTAATCTTGCTTTTTTACACAAAAACCCTGTCAAGCACTTTTTGCATTTTTTTCGCTGAATAGTTACGAAATGGGTTGGAATTGTCGGAAATATTTCTATATCGGGCTGACTATACGTAAAGCCGCAGGTCTGGTCAAATGCGCTGCCGTTGCGTTAAGCGCAGAGTAAAATACAGCATGATTTCAGGGTCATACAGGCATATGACCAGACATTCAGTTGTAGGTTGCAGCATTATTCCTTGAGCGGTGCTTGCTCGGGTTCCATGCTTTCAATCTGGGGAATGGCTTTTTTCGGATGTTGCCTGACGATTTTTTTCAATCTATCGTCCTTGCGGGGACCATGGGTGCCGCTCTGCTGGATCTCCATATCCGACGGAAATTCTTGCGATTCGGTCATGCTGTCCTGGGACTCCGCTTCGGCCGTCAGCTGGTTATCCAAAGCATGCTCGGAACTTGCCGTCCTCTGTTGCTGGATGTTGGCGTTGCCTTGCGGATTGGCGGAGGTGTGAGTTGGTTTGGCCATGTTATTGTCCTCGATCGTTGAAGATGCGGGGGGTGCGCAACGAACGATACCGGGGCGTGTGTTGTGCACCCATGATAATTGCCTGATCAGGCGATAGATTTAAGAAAACCCCGATATTTGAACAGCGTATTAAAATACGCCCGTGAAAAGAATACGTATAAACACGTAGGGAAAATCCATGTGCTATTTTCAGCCCATGTTGCTACTTGTCTGGTAAGTTTCGGCGGGAGGGGCATGCAAGCAGCTTACGAAGTCCACTTTGGCGGGCCGGATCGGGATCCTGGTTATTTGCGCAATGTGCTGGCACGGCATATCGTAGCCGTGCCGGTTGGGGGAGCGATCGATTGGGCGACTTATTATTTTCGTGATCTGGCACTTGCCAAGGCACTCGTCCAGGCGCGCAGGCGCGGGGTCCGCGTCACGCTATGTCTGGCTGGCCAGCCACGCATAGCGGATGCGAATGATGAGGTGATCAGACTGTTTTCAGGGCCAGGCGGGCTGGGTGACCGCCTGCGCACCGTTACCCTTCCCGGCATGCTCGCGCCTCGCAAAAGAGCGTGGCGACCCCAATTGCATGAGAAACTCTACTGTTTTTCACATCCAACACCGGTCGCTTTTATTGGTTCCTTCAATCCATCTGGCAATCCGCTCGAACAGCGGCAGGACATCATCCGGGAGATCGGCGATCAGGATCAGGGCCATAATATGCTGGTCGGACTGCATGATCCACTTCTCGTAGCACCACTGGTGAAACATGTACGGCAATTGCACCAGGCTCCTCCCGGGCTGCTGTATCGCTTTTCCAAACAGGCGAACCAGATCGTTCGCAGCACCGAGACCACCATTCACTTCCGGCCCAGTTTACAAGCGCATCCTGTGATTCGGTTCCTGAATGAATTCGGAAGCGGTGCGCATGTCCGTATTGCCGCCTCGCATATCAGGACAAAACGGGCGGTGGAGGTGATGGTCGGCCTGGCCAAACGAGGCGCGGTCGTAGAGATCATTGCAGAACGGACATTCAGGCGGGTTACGCCAAAGGTGGAGCAAAGCCTGTTTGCCGCCGGTATTCGTTTCACACGTAGAAGATCTGCCGATGGCCTGCCGATGCATTTGAAGTTTGTGCTGGTAGAGGATCATGGGCAAGTGTGGTCGATTTTTGGCAGCTTCAATTGGACGAAGCCTTCACTCTGGCTCAATCATGAGATTATAGTGATTTCTACCAATCATCAGCTGTATCGCACCTTCCTGGATCGATGGAAAATGCTGGAAAATGAATAGCATGCTAGGAGGCTGTCCGAGAATAGACTGATCTACTGCGGACGAGCCTGGCTGGCTGGATTTTCCGAACCTTTTCGTTGAATAGAACCACTATTCGCCTCAAATGATCGAAAAATCCCGCTCAGCCAGCTTCGCCCTCGCTACGATCGCTATTCTCGGACAGCCTCCTAGCTTTCCCCGGACTGTGTCTGTGAATGATGCGCCACATCGTCTCCATCTGAGCTTCGCAATCTCAGGTGAATGTTGTGGGCTACTATTAACCCAACTTCGTGACCCTATCTCAAACATCCCCAATTTTTCAACAAGTTAAAATTTTCAACTGGAGTCGGTTGGCACTACGGATTTTTTTCTGTC
>NZ_FNOY01000146.1 GCF_900107165.1 Nitrosomonas halophila | reverse complement strand
TAAAGTAACAGCGTTTTCTGGGGAAGCCGTTGCACCCTGAGGTCTCGAACCTGTACGTAGATAGGCTCCCCACCCTCGTCATCCATATCGTGGAGTATCCAAGGTCTGTAAGCTGAGCTTCTGAACCTGAATTCGCAAGGAAGATAGATGAAGTGCCAGGGTCAGGGAAACCAGAAAGCATGATAACAAAAACATATTGAGGACTGATTGATGAATTACGTTGGAATTGATGTTGCGAGCAAAGAATTGAGTGTAGTTTTTGGTGTTAATGGCAAACACCGCAAGGCACAATCCTTTGAAAATAAAGCAGAAGATTATAAGCGCCTCATTTCATCGATTCAAAAATTAGCCGGTGAAACCATTGTTTGTATGGAAGCAACAGGCGTGCATCATTTTGATTTGGCAGTCGCTTTAAGCCGTGCTGAACGTATCAAAGTGATGGTAATTAATCCCAAAGCGGCACACAATTTTGCCAAGGCATTGAATCAGCGCAGTAAAACGGACAGCATTGATGCAGATGTATTAACCAGCTATGCCGAACGTATGGAGTTTGTGCCATGGGTACGCCCGTGTGAAGAAGCGCTTAGCTTACGGGCCTTGGCACGCCGGATTTCGGCAATTGGCAAGATAAAAGCGCAGTTGAAAAATCAGCTGTACTCATTAACGGCAACCGAAGAAACACCAGATATTGTGATTGCACAAACGAAAACACTCATCGAAACGCTGGAACAACAAATCAATTCTTTTAGAAGCAGTGCGCTCGAAATTATCAATCAGAACGATGAGATACAGAAGAAATACACACTGATTGTCAGCGTAAAAGGCATTGCCGATGCCTCTGCTGTTCAGTTATTGGGTGAGCTATTGAGCCTGCCTGCAAAACTGTCGGTCAAACAGTGGGTGGCTTATGCGGGACTGGATCCACGCCAATTTGAGTCCGGCACGAGCGTGTCAAAACGCGCCCGAATCAGCAAGGCTGGCAACCGATATATTCGACAGGCACTGTATATGCCAGCCCTCGTTGCCTGCCGCAGTGAGCCCAATGTCGTCGCCTATTATGCTCATCTACAAAACAAACGCGGCTTGAAAAAGATTCAGGCAATTTGTGCGGTCATGCGCAAATTACTGCACGCAATTTACGGCATGCTGCATAACAACATGCCGTTTGATGGTGACAAGTTTTTCAAAATAAAGGGCGCTAATATGTAAATTTTGCTTGACTGAAGACAGAGTATCTAC
>NZ_FNOY01000085.1 GCF_900107165.1 Nitrosomonas halophila | reverse complement strand
CATCTTCTCAGAGATTGGGCGGGGTGCTCCACTATCACCGGCCATGGTCTTACAAAAGGCGCTTTCGGTTACCCACAAATTCTGCCGAGGAGCCATAAATTGAGCCAAAGACAGCAGCTCAATTTATCTGTTGCGCTGCAGGTCGTGGTTATCGGTTATGCGCTTGAGCAGATCGAATTAAGTACACAGGCGCGGGACAAATATCAAGATACCGTGATTTGGAGATGACATTGCCCGTAGCCGAACGAGACCCCGATCGATCAACCAAACCTGCCCGTGATGTAATCCTCGGTTTGCTTGTTCTTCGGTTTGATAAAGATGGTGTCGGTGACATCGAATTCGATCAATTCGCCCATATACATATAGGCGGTATAGTCGGAGACCCGGGCGGCCTGTTGCATGTTGTGGGTGACGATCAGGATGGTGACCTTGTTCTTGAGGTCGGTGATCAATTCTTCGATGCTGGCGGTTGCGATCGGGTCCAGCGCGGAAGTCGGTTCGTCGAATAGCAGAATTTCCGGGTCGGTCGCGAGGGCGCGCGCGATGCACAGCCGCTGCTGCTGCCCGCCCGACAGATTGAAGGCGAGATCATTGAGACGGTCCTTGACCTCTTCCCACAGCGCGGCATTGCGCAGAGCGTTTTCAACTTTTTCTTCGAGGATGGAGCGGCGTTTGATGCCTCTTATCCTCAGGCCATAGGCGACATTCTCAAAAATGGATTTGGGGAATGGATTGGGTTTCTGGAACACCATGCTGATGCGCATCCTGACTTCTATCGGATCGACATTGGGCGAGAGGATGTTTTCATTGTCGGGATGCAGGATGATTTCGCCCCCATAGTGATTGTCGGGGTAGAGGTCATGCATGCGGTTGAAGCATCGGAGAAACGTCGATTTGCCGCAACCTGAGGGGCCAATCAACGCTGTGACCTGTTTTTCATGGACCACCATGTTGATGTCCTTGAGTGCCTGAAAATCCCCATAGCGAAAAGTGAGGTTATTCACTACGGATTTGATCGTGCTGGACGTGCTGGCGCCCGGTCTGGTTGTTTGCATGATTTCGTTTACCATTTAATTTTTTTACGCAGATGATAACGCAGGTAAATAGCCAATCCGTTCATCAGCAATGTCATGACCACTAGCACCAGGCCCGCTGCGGCGGCATTGGCCTGGAAGGCTTCTTCTGGTCTGGAGACCCAGTTGAACATCTGAATCGGCATGACGGTAAAGGGTGCCATCAGCCATTCGAAGGATAAAAAGGGAAATTCTGCCTGAACCGGGGCAGGGGGCAAAAAGGCGATGAAAGTCAGGGCGCCGATCGTGATAATAGGGGCTGTTTCCCCAATTGCGCGCGCCAGCCCGATAATCACGCCGGTCAGTATGCCGGCTGCCGAATAGGGCAGGATATGATCCGCCACGGTTTGCCATTTGGTCGCCCCGAGCGCATAAGCGCCTTCGCGGATTGCAACGGGAATCGAGCGGATCGCCTCGCGGGTCGCGACAATTACAATTGGCAGGATCAGCAACGCCAGCGTCAGGCCGGCCGCGAGAATGCTTTGTCCCAGCCCGAGTTGATATACGAATAGTCCCAGTGCCAGCAAACCGTAAATGATCGAGGGCACCCCGGCCAGATTGGTGACATTGATTTCGATAATTTCGGTGAGTAAATTGGTCGGCGCATATTCTTCCAGGTAGACGCCAGCCGCCACCCCGAGCGGCACGGCCGCCACGGCAGTGACCAGCATGACCAACGTCGTGCCGACCCAGGCGGAGAGAATCCCGGCCGCTTCAGGACGGCGCGATGGGAATGACGTGAAGAAGTCCCACGACAAACGGGGCATGCCGTCGATGAGCATGTGCGAGAACAGCGCGATAAAAGTCAGAATGGCGATCATCAAAGCCATCACGCCAGCGACCAGGAATAGCGAATCCCAGCGTTTATGGCGGGAGATGACTGCTCGTATCTCTTTCAGGTTTTTTACGTGATTCATCTGGGTATGATGACTAAAAATTAGATGCTTCAGATGAGGGAGGCTGCAAGGTCGACCAAGCCGGCTGGCAGCGGTGTCAATAAACTTCCCGGTAATATTTGCGCAACAAATGACCCAGGATGTTGAAAGCCAAGGTCATCAGAAGCAGCGTCAGGCCGGCTGCAAAGATTGTCTGATAGCCGATGCTCCCATGCGGCAAATCCCCGAGGCTCACTTGAACGATATAAGCGGTAATGGTGGCTGCCGGTTCTGTGGGATCCCAAGTCAGATTGGGTTGCATGCCCGCAGCGATGGCAACGACCATGGTTTCGCCTACCGCCCGTGAAATACCGAGTATATAGGCCGCCGCTATGCCGGATAAGGAGGCTGGCATGACGACCTTGATCGCCGTCTGGAATCGTGTCGCACCCATCGCATAGGAGCCTTCCCGCAGATGCATCGGCACCGAGCGCATGGCATCTTCGGTCATGGAGCTCACATAGGGAATGATCATGATTCCCATGACCAGGCCCGCGGATAAAAGGCTGAAGCCGGGAAGGTCGGGGATGAGCATTTGCAGCAGCGGCGTGACGAACAATAAGGCAAAATAACCGTAAACGACTGTCGGAATGCCGCCCAGCAGTTCCAGAAATGGTTTGGCGATTTCTCTGACTGTGAAGGGCGCAAATTCGGAGAGATAAATCGCGATGGTGGTGCCCAAAGGCAGCGCGACAAGGAGCGCGACTGCAGAGCTGACAACCGTACCCGAGACCAGGGGCAGAATGCCATAGTGGGCGTCATCAAAAAGGGGTGTCCATTGCGTATCCGTCAGAAACTCGCGCAGCGATACATGCTCGAAAAAGACCAATGATTCCGAGATCAGCATGTAAATGATTGCGAATGTAATGAAGACAGAAAAGAAAGCTGCCAGAAACAGCAGTATTTCTATCACACGCTCTTTCAGATGCCGCTTGTAATCGTAGCGTAGATTTCTTGTCGCTGGCGTGCCGACAAGCGTATCTTTGGTATTGTGGATAGGAATCCTCATTCTTTTGAGTAGCGAGCTGAGATAGGAGAGCTTCATACTAAGGACCAATTATTACAATTTGATGACGGACACCTCTAAAAATCCGTATTTGGTCACAATACGCCGTTGTTCACAAAAAATGTCTTCCTACATATCAATCATATGCTGCGTCAACATTTTTTGTTCCCGCCTTGTCTTGCTTAAAACTCTGGATTTTTAGAGGGACCCTGAAAGTAATATAGGCATCGTGCGCAGCGACCAGTACGAGCCACACTAAGCTGCGCATTTTAACATACAGAATCCGTGAATAATCTATTCCCCGGTTGTGGGTATGGAAGAATCCTGAAATTCATATACTGGTATGATGGAATATGACGCTATGTTGAAGCTGGCGATGGGTTGTTTGGGATTGTATGTATCCTGCTGAATGGAAGCATGAAAATTAGAGAGATGGCCAAAATGGATGCAGTGCTGGTGGTGGTATGCAAGCGTCCTCGGCCTGGCATGGGCAAGCAGAGGCTGGCGGTTGGCTTCGGCATCGAACAGGCCATGGCTTGCGCCCAGGCGCTGCTCGATTGTGCGCTGGAGGACGCGCTGGCCTGGAGGGGGCCGGTGGTGATTGCACCGGCTTCTTCCGGGGATCGTGCCTGGGCGGCTTCGCTACTTCCACCGCAGTCAATGGTGACGATCCAGCCCCAGGGCACCGGCAACCTCGGGCAGCGATTGAATGGCCTCGATCGCTCGTTGCGCTTGCATGGTGCGAAGCGATTGATTTATATCGGCAGTGATGCGCCGCTGCTGACCGAGGAGGATTACAGCGCTTGTCGGGTGGCGCTGATGCATGCCGATACAGTGCTCATACCCGCCGTCGATGGCGGGGTGGTGATGATGGCGAGCAACTTGCCATGGCCGGAGCTCGGTCATTTGCCATGGAGCACTGCTCATTTGGGCGCTGCGCTGATGGAACAGTGTCGCCAGGCGGGCCAGACGGTCGTCTGTCTGAAACCGAATGTGGACATAGATGAACCGGAGCAGATCGAACAGTTGTGCGCCGACCTGCGGCATGACGCACGGCCGGCCCGGCGGCGGCTGCATGCCTTGGTCAGTTGTCTGCATGCAAACAAGCGGGTCAGCCATGCATGAATGCAGCGTGATCATCCCTTGCTACCGGGACGAATCCAGGCTCGAGTCACTGTTGAATCAATTGCACAGGCTGCCGGATATCCCGCAAGAAGTGATCGTGGTCGATGCTGCCCGGCAGACAGCCTGCCGGGCAGTTTGTGAGCGCTACGGCGCGCGCTGGCTGCCTGCCATACCCTGCCGCGGCCAGCAGTTACGCGCGGGCGCCATGAGCGCGCGGGGCGAGATACTCTGGTTCTTGCATGCGGATGCGCGGCTGCCGGAGAACCCGTTGCCAGCCATCGCGCGGGCATTGACCAACGGTGCGCTGGGCGGCTATTTCCGCTTCCGGTTTGACGGTGCATGCGCCTGGCCGGCACCGTTGCTGGAAACAGCGATTGCATTGCGTTGCCGGATTGGCGTACCGTATGGAGACCAGGGCATCTTTGCCAGGCGCAGCAGCTATTTTGCTGCCGGTGGGCATGCCCCCTGGCCATTGTTCGAAGAGGTGCCGCTGGTGAGGAATTTGCGTGCACTGGGGCGTTTCCAGGCGCTGACGGAATCGTTATGGGTCGATCCGCGGCGCTGGCAGCGGGAGGGCTGGTGGCGCCGTACTTGGCACAACCGCAAGCTGGCGCTGGCATTTGCCTGGGGTGTGCCAGCTGAAAAGCTGGCAGGCCGGTATTTCCACCGAGGCGATCCAGATGATTTGACAACAGGAACTTGATCACCATGAAAGAAAGCGTTCAAAAATACTATGGCGAGACATTGACCGGTTCATCCGATCTCAAGACCAATGCCTGCTGCACCGATGCAGGCCTGCCCGATTATGCGAAACCCTTGCTGGCCCAGCTGCATGAGGAAGTGCTCAACCGCTATTACGGTTGCGGGCTGGTGCTGCCGCAACAGCTCGAAGGGCTGACTGTGCTTGATCTGGGTTGCGGGGCCGGGCGGGATGTTTATGTGCTGTCGCAACTGGTGGGTGAAAAAGGCCAGGTGATCGGCGTCGACATGACCGAGGCGCAGCTGGCTGTGGCGCGCCGCCACCAAGATTATCACCGCAAGGCATTCGGTTACGCCCGCAGCAATGTGCGTTTCCTGCAGGGGAATATCGAGAAACTCGATGCGCTGGATTTGCAGGCGTCGAGCGTGGATGTGATCGTCTCCAATTGCGTGATCAATCTCGCTACCGACAAGGCTGCCGTATTGCGGGAGGCGCACCGCGTGCTCAAACCGGGAGGCGAGTTGTATTTCTCCGATATCTATAGCGACCGGCGTGTTCCGGCTGCGCTGGCCGATGATCCGGTATTGTACGGGGAGTGCCTGGGCGGCGCGCTTTACTGGAACGATTTCCTGAATCTGGGCCGGGCATGCGGTTTCACCGATCCGCGCCTGGTGGAAGATCGGCCGATCACGATTGGCAATGCCGCCATCGCAGCGCGTACCGGGCCGATTTGTTTCTATTCGGCCACCTACCGGCTGTTCAAGCTCGCTGGGCTCGAGCCCGCCTGCGAGGATCATGGCCAATCGGTGGTCTATCGCGGCACCATTGCGCATCACCCGCATGGTTTCATGCTGGATAAGCATCATCATATCGAGACCGGCCGCCAGTTTCCGGTGTGCGGCAATACCTGGCGCATGTTGCATGACACCCGGTTTGCGCCGCATTTTGTGTTTTACGGTGATTTTGAGCGCCATTTCGGCATTTTTCCGGGATGTGGCATGGGTATTCCGTTCGATGACACAACCCGGCCGCCGGCAGCGGCTGGCGGATGCTGTTGACCACGGCCATGAAAATCCCTGCTTCCTCGCCGGCGGGGCAGGCAGCACGTTCTGCCGCCTGGTACCAAACCGCCGATGGCGCACCACGTGGATTCATTCATACCCATGCGCTGGAAGAAGTGTGGTTTCATACCGGCACTGCCTGCAACCTGGCCTGCCCATTCTGCCTGGAAGGCTCAAAGCCCGGAGATGATCGCCTGCAACGGGTGCGCTTGGCAGATGTGCAACCGTTTATCGATGAAGCGCTGACATTGGGCGTGAAACAGTTTTCCTTCACTGGCGGGGAGCCGTTCATCAACAAGGATATCGTGCCGATCCTGGATTACGCCTTGCAGTCTCGGCCGTGTCTGGTGCTGACCAATGCGACGCGCCCCCTGATCCAGCGGATCAGGCAGCTGAAGCCACTCAGCCAGCATCCGCATCCGCTTCACTTGCGCGTGAGCCTCGATCATTTTGAAGCAGCGCGCCATGATCATGGCCGGGGGAAAGGGATGTTCGCGCAAGCGCTGGCTGGCATGCGCGAGCTTCATCATGCGGGATTTTCGTTATCCATCGCCAGCCAGGCGATACCCGGCTGCAGCCAGGCCGAGGTGAGCCAAGGATTCGGTGAGGTGCTGCAGGCAGCGGGATTGCCTGCCGATTTGCCGCGCATCGAATTTCCCGAATTTCATCCGCCTGCCGCGCAAGTTGCCAGCCCCCAGATCAGTGCGCAATGCATGACCGATTATCACAGCGAGTCCAGCCGGCGGCAGTTCATGTGCGCATTCAGCCGAATGGTTGTGAAAACTGCAGGACGCATGCGCGTTTATGCCTGCACGCTGGTGGACGATGACCCCGACTATGCGCTGGCGGATACGCTCATCGACAGCTTGCCTGTGCCGGTGAGCATGAAGCATCATCGCTGTTACAGCTGCTTTCGTCTCGGTGCATCCTGCAGTGAGCTGCAGCGGGCGGATCAAGACATGTCAGCAACCGGAGCGGGTGATACATGAACAGGCGCCTGGTCCTGTTGCTAGCCGTGCTGGTATTGGTCGGCCTGTTTTATCTGCTGGATCTGGCCAGTCTTTTCAGTCTGGAATCGCTCAAGGCGCATCATGCCGACCTGGACCAGAGCTACCAGGACAATCCATTCCGGTTCATGGGTTGGTATGCGCTCACCTATATTGTCATGGCGGCGCTGTCCTTGCCGGGTGCGGCGGTCATGTCGCTCGCTGGTGGGGCCTTGTTCGGGCTCTGGCTGGGTGTGCCGCTTGTCCTGTTCTCAGCCACAATTGGTGCGACGCTCGCTTTCTGGGCCGCGCGCTATTTGTTCCGGGATGCGGTCTCGCGCCGGTTCGGGGACCGGCTGGCGGCCATCGATCAGGGGCTTGCCAGGGATGGCGCGTTTTATCTCTTCTCCTTGCGGCTGGTGCCGGCTATTCCTTTCTTCCTGATCAATCTGCTGATGGGCCTGACGCGCCTGCCAACCAGGACATTTTTCTGGGTGAGCCTGATCGGTATGCTGGCTGGCAGCATTGTCTATGTCAATGCCGGCACACAATTGGCGGCGATCGAAACCCTGTCCGATATTCTGTCACCCCCGCTGCTTGCTTCCTTTTTGTTGCTTGCCGGATTTCCTTGGCTGGCGCGTTGGGGCATCGGCTATTTACAGCAGCGGCGGCGTTATGCGCGTTGGCCTAAGCCGCAACATTTTGACCGGAATTTAATTGTCATCGGCGCGGGTGCCGCTGGTCTGGTCACGGCATATATTGCAGCGGCAGCTCGAGCGAAAGTCACGTTGATCGAATCCCATAAAATGGGGGGGGATTGTCTCAATTACGGATGCATTCCATCCAAGGCGCTGATCCGTACTGCCACTTTCCTGAAGCAAGCCCGTGCAGCCCCGTCGCTGGGAATCACGCAAACCCAGGTTGAGTACAATTTTGGTGAGGTCATGCAGCGCGTGCAGCGGATCATCCGAGCAGTCGAACCACATGATTCCGTAGAACGCTATACCGGGCTTGGGGTTGAAGTGATTGCAGGTCAGGCACGTATCAATTCCCCCTGGACGGTTGAAGTTGATGGAAAAACACTCACCACACGCGCCATTGTCATCGCCAGTGGCGCACGCCCGTTTATTCCCAAAATCCCAGGATTGGAAACAGTGCAATATTTTACTTCGGAAACAATCTGGTCACTGACCGAACGGCCGAAGCGCTTGGTGGTACTGGGAGGTGGACCAATTGGCTGTGAGCTCGCGCAAGCTTTCGCCCGTCTGGAGTGTCAAGTAACCATAGTGGAGCGAGATCGCTTGATGGCTCGCGAGGACGCAGAAGTCGCTGAATTCATGGCAACCATATTGCAGGAAGACAGCGTGCGCCTGCTAACACAGACGGAAGCAGTTCGTTGCGAACGACGAGAAAACGACACGCAATGCTTGATCGTGCGTGATCCAGAAGGAAGGGAGCAGATGCTGCCATTCGACGCTTTGTTATGCGCGGTGGGCCGGGTTGCCCGTACCGAAGGATTGGGGCTTGAAACGCTCGGCATTCCTTTGACAGAGCGGCGTACAATCGAAACGAACGGCTGGCTAGAAACAATTTATCCCAATATCTACGCCTGTGGTGATGTCGTGGGACCGTATCAATTTACCCATGCTGCAGCGCATCAAGCCTGGTATGCCGCGGTTAATGCCATGTTTGGAGATTTCAAACGCTTCAAGGTCGATTACTCCATCATACCGTGGACGACATTTACCGATCCGGAGGTGGCGCGGGTCGGGCTCTCGGAAGCCGAGGCGAAAACCCACAATATCAGCCATGAAGTGACGCGCTACGACCTCAATGAGCTGGACCGTGCCATTGCCGACGAAGCCGCGCATGGCTTCGTCAAAGTGCTGACGGTGCCGGGAAAAGACCGGATCCTGGGCGTAACGATCGTGGGATCGCATGCCAGCGACCTACTAGCGGAATTTGTGCTGGCAATGAAACATGGTTTGGGTCTCAACAAGATCCTGGGCACCATCCATACCTATCCCACCTGGTCCGAGGCCAACAAATATGTGGCGGGGGAATGGAAACGCAGGCATGTGTCCCAGCGCCTGCTCGGCTGGCTCGAGAAATATCATGCCTATAAGCGGGCGCCCAGCAAATAAGGAGAATAATACCCCGATTGAGCGTTGCGGCCCGGGTTGTTCTCTGCCCATAACCAAATGGGCAACGTCAGCATTACGCTCCCATCTCGCCAAGCTTTAAACGCTGACTTTTTAGAGGCTCCCTGATAGGGATGAGCCGTTATTGAATAACAATTTCGACTCGACGGTTACGCTGCCTGCCTTCAACAGTATCATTGGTCGCAACGGGCCTACTCATGCCATACCCAATCGTTTCTATTCTGTTATGAGATATTCCCTCAGACAAAAGAAGACTCTGAACTGCATTTGCCCTGTCTTCTGACAGACGCAGATTAAACGAAGCACTCCCGGTAGAGTCTGTATGCCCTTCTATGAGCACTCTCTTATCCTGGTATTGCTGCATAAATTGTGCTAAACGGCGAATCATAGTAACCGCTCCTGGCATCAGCTCAGCTTTTCCGGTTTCAAATAGCACATCGCCCAAAGTCATTACCATGCCGCGTTCGGTTTTCTCTGCCTGGAGCGCTGCCAGCTGCTGTTCTAGCTGGGCTTTCCTAGCTATTACTTGTTGTGTTTCGCGCTCTCTTGTCCGCAAAGCGAACTGGCTAGAAGCTTCCCTCAATCTTGCTAATTCATTTTCTGTCAGGCTAAAATTTTTCACTTCCAGAGCTGTTAATACTTGGTTATTGCCAATATAAGCCAGCGAACTCATTTCTTCATCAGTTCGCGCTTCGGCAGATTTCCTCAATGTCTCTTCTGCTTCAATGAGATGTTCTGCAGCATATTTGATTGCATCTGGATCAGCTTTTGCTCTGGCAAATGCTGATTCTGCGTCAATCAGCATTGCATTTTTTTTCAGTGGACCTCCGCAAGAGGTAACGGCAAAAACAAACAATACAGCAAGCAAGATATTTATGCGTTTTGTCATAATAATTCTCTCTTATGCAAGGGACTTAACGCTGTTTGTCAAGGTAGTTGTCGTGTTCATCTACACGGCGACCTTTAAGTCACCCCCGTCCTTCTCTGGGTTCAGCCAGACTTGCTCTGGTAG
>NZ_FNOY01000082.1 GCF_900107165.1 Nitrosomonas halophila | reverse complement strand
GTCAGCAGCAAGTAGCATCAATTTCGTTAGTTTTACCCATCCTTGTGTCGCCGTTCGGGTGACGCAAGGATGGGGGCTGGATGTCTAAAGTTGAGTCATTATAACTACAAATCTCAGCCTGTAACGCCACCTTTCTTGAGTGGATAGTGCTTGCCATCACGCAAGATTGACTGGGAGCAGGACGCTCGGCACAATCCTGTTGCGTTTCGTGGCGCGCGCGTGCACCCTGAAACTTGAAACAGTGGCCGCTGCGCCTATCAATTCGCGCGTCCCTGAATTACGGATATAGACATGGAAGCATGGTTCATTTATTTGCTGACTGGTGGTGTGGTCGGTTTTTTTGCCGGGTTGCTGGGTATCGGTGGTGGTTTGCTGATGGTGCCGATTCTGGCTTCCGTGTTCCTGTCGCTTGGCTTCCCGGATGACCGCATTCTGCACCTGGCGCTGGGCACCACCACCGCGATCATTGTGCTGACCTCGATTGCCAGTCTGCGTGCGCATCATGCGCATGGTGCCGTCAATTGGTGGGTCGTGCGCCATATTTCGCCCGGTATCATCCTGGGTGCGCTGGCGGGTTCTACCCTGGCCGGCCAGCTTCCAAGCCAAACCCTGGGTATAATCTTTGTGCTGTTTATCTATTGCGCCGCCACGCAAATGTGGCTCAATATCAGGCCCCGTGCCGGCTATTCGCTGCCGGGCAAAGCCGGTATGTTTGCGGCAGGCGGTTTGATTGGTGCGGTTTCCAGTCTGGTGGCGATTGGCGGCGGATTGCTGACGGTGCCGTTTCTGGTTGCCTGTCAGATCGGGATGCACCATGCCATCGGCACAGCGGCCGCAGTCGGTTTTCCGGTCGCGCTGGCCAGCGCCATCGGTTATGGTCTCAATGGTATGATACAAACACAACCGTTGCCGGAATATGCATTGGGGTATATTTACTTGCCCGCACTCGCCTTGGTCGCAATGGCGAGCGTGCTGACCGCGCCGCTGGGCGCGAAAACCGCACATGTTCTGCCAACCGCTGCACTCAAAAAAATTTTCGTCGGGTTGCTGTATCTTTTGGGGACCAAACTGCTGCTCGATTTTTGGAATTGATTTCGGATTTTCAGTGACCAGGCATTAATATCATCTATGACAAACGATTTATCCAGGCGTGACCTGATGGGGATTGTGGAATATTCCGAGCGGCAGATGCTGCATGCCGAACTGAATGCGGATATTTACGAGCTCCTGAGCATTCCCTTGCAGCTTTCCCATTTGGTGTTGCTGTCCGACCGGCAATGGGTGGGACGGGAGCGCCACCTCGTTATCCAGCTATGTGAGCGCTTCGGTGTCAAGATTCTGAATGGCGCTTTTGATCAGTTGAGCGTCGAGCTGGGTCTTTTCCGGCTGCGCTGGGAGCGTCATACCGAGTATTCCACTTACACCTTCTATGGCACGGGTCCATTCGATGTGCCTTTTGCCAAGCCGACCATCTCCTTTGTGCCGCGAGATTGGCTGGCGAGCCTGCCGGGAGAGGTGCTGGTGGCCACGCATATTGCTCTGGACGATCGCAGGCGTCCCAGCCGCAGCTTGAGTGAGCTGGCCACCCTGTTTGCCTCGAATACGGTCATCGGCTCCAAGGTGTCCGGTGGCAGCGCCAGTGTCTGGAGCGACAATCAGATTCATCCGGATGGCTTCACGCGCATTCTGATACATGACGACAATCTGCGCAGCCGCCAGGTTGGGCGGCTGGTGCAGCGTCTGCTGGAGATCGAAACCTATCGCATGCTGGCCATTCTGCCACTGACCATGACACGGGATGTCATCCCGCAATTGGAGCAATATGAAGATCAGCTGGCCGATCTGATCGTATCCAACCAGGCGCTCAATAACATCGAAGATGAACAGCAGTTATTGGTCCAGCTGACTGGCCTGGCCTCCGAGATCGAAAAGATTTCGGCCCAGTCCGGCCATCGCTTCAGCGCCTCGCAGACCTATCACGCCATCATGCAGCAGCGAATTGCCGAATTGCGCGAGGAGCGTATCGAGGGGCTGCAGATGCTGTACGAGTACAGGAAACAGCGCGTCACTTCCGCCATGGGTACATTTGATCTGGTGCGCTCCAAACTCGAGATCCTGTCCTTGCGTGTGGCACGCGCCACGTCGATGCTGCGCACGCGGGTGGATCTTTCCATGGAATCGCAGATCCGGGATTTGCTCAAGTCCATGAACAGCCGTGCATATTTGCAGCTGCGTCTGCAGGAGACCGTGGAAGGGTTGTCGGTTGTCGTGCTGAGCTATTATTTGCTCGGTATTACGGGCTATGGTTTCAAGGCGGCCAAGGCAGCCGGGCTGGCTATCAATGTCGAGTTGATGACCGGGATCGCGATTCCTTTTGTCGTGGTGATTGTCTTCTTGGCGATAAGAAGATTTCGCCGTATGTTGAGCAAGTCTGGTGATGGGGGTGAGTGAGGTGTCGTTCCGGATTGACTGATTGATGACGGTTTGCCATTCCCGTCACGGGCGGCAGATCGAGCAGCATTGCTGCTGGCGCTTTCCCATCGAGCGCATCCGACTCCGGTCTCTGGGATAATTCTTGAAGGAGTTAGAACATGGATGACGGTAACAAGAAGCTGACAACCAGTGCTGGCGGGCCGGTAGCGGATAACCAGAATGTCATGACCGCTGGCCCACGCGGGCCGATGTTGCTGCAGGATGTTTGGTACCTGGAAAAACTCGCCCACTTCGACCGCGAAGTGATACCCGAGCGCCGGATGCATGCCAAGGGTTCGGGCGCATATGGCACCTTCACGGTCACGCAGGATATTACCCGTTATACCCGGGCGCAAATTTTTTCCCAGGTTGGCAAGCAAACCGATTTTTTCCTGCGTTTTTCCACCGTGGCGGGGGAACGGGGGGCGGCTGACGCGGAGCGGGACATCCGTGGTTTTGCCGTCAAGTTCTATACCGAAGAGGGCAATTGGGATCTGGTGGGCAACAATACACCGGTATTTTTTCTGCGCGACCCGCTCAAGTTTCCCGATCTCAATCATGCCGTGAAACGGGATCCGCGCACCAACCTGCGCAGCGCCCAGAACAACTGGGATTTCTGGACGCTGCTGCCGGAAGCGCTGCATCAAATCACCATTGTCATGAGCGATCGCGGCATTCCCGCGACTTACCGCCATATGCATGGCTTCGGCAGCCATACTTTCAGCTTCATCAATGCCGAGCAGGTACGTTACTGGGTCAAGTTTCACTTCAAATGTCAGCAGGGGATCCAGAATTTGGCCGACGCCGAGGCCGAATCATTGATCGGCAAGGACAGGGAAAGCCATCAGCGCGACCTGTATGACAGTATCGAGCGAGGCGAGTATCCACGCTGGACTCTGTGCGTCCAAGTTATGCCGGAACAGGAGGCAGCGCATTGCCCCTATAATCCGTTCGATCTGACCAAGGTCTGGCCGCACAAGGACTATCCGTTGATCGAAGTCGGTGTGCTGGAACTCAATCGCAATCCCGACAACTATTTTGCCGAAGTCGAACAGGCCGCCTTCAATCCAGCCAATGTCGTGCCGGGTATCGGCTTTTCACCGGATAAAATGCTGCAGGGCCGCCTGTTTTCCTACGGCGATGCGCAGCGCTACCGTCTGGGCGTCAATCATTATCAGATTCCGGTCAATGCGCCACGTTGCCCCTTTCATCACTATCATCGTGACGGCGCCATGCGGGTCGATGGCAATTATGGCGGCACACTTGGATACGAGCCCAACAGCTATCGGGAATGGCAGCAGCAGGCTGAGTTTCAGGCGCCTCGCCTGGATCTGGAGGGTGCGGCAGGGCACTGGGATCATCGCGTGGATGAGGATTACTATACCCAGCCCGGCAATTTGTTCCGCCTCATGAACACCGCGCAACGGCAAGCCCTGTTTGAAAATACTGCCCGCTCCATAGGGGGTACGCCGCGCGAGGTGCAGAAACGGCATATTGCCCACTGCCTGAGAGCCGATCCGGCCTATGGGGAAGGCATTGCCGATGCGCTCGGCATTCCTGTGGACGAAGTTACCGAGTAAGTGTGTGCCCGCGAATTTTCTTTGTTCCAGCGAGAAACAGTGTCTGCCAGGCCGGACAAGGAGATGGCTGCCTATGCCTATGCCGGTCTGGCATAATCCTCAACCGAGAACCTGAGCGACAATGGTGACCGCATTCATAACCCATTCGGTTTGTCTGAAACATGCCATGGGATTGGGGCATCCGGAATGCCCGGAAAGACTCGAGGCAATCAAACGCCAGCTCGATGCAGCAGGTATTTTTCCAGCGCTGCAACAGCATGATGCGCCGCAGGCCGAATGCGAACAGTTGCTGCGCGTGCATACCGAGAGTCATGTCCGCCGGATCGAATCATCTGCCCCGCAGCATGGCCTGGTAAGCCTGGATCCGGACACATCGATGAATCCCTATACGCTGGAAGCGGCGTTTCGGGCCGCCGGGGCAGTGATTCTGGCGACCGATTTGGTCATGCAGGGAAAGGCAGCCAACGCGTTCTGCAGCATACGGCCTCCTGGCCACCATGCCACCCGTGATCAAGCAATGGGATTCTGCTTCTTTAATAATGTCGCGGTCGGCGCGGCGCATGCCATCTCCCAGCATGGTTTGACGCGTGTGGCGATCGTGGATTTCGACGTGCATCATGGTAATGGCACCGAGGATATTTTCCGGAATGATGCGCGCGTCCTGCTGTGCTCGACTTTTCAGCATCCGTTCTATCCCTATAGCGGTGCGGCGGGCAGTAGTGACCATATCATCAATGTGCCGCTGGTGGCGGGATCGAGTGGCGAAGTCTTCCGTCAGGCGGTCACGCGCTACTGGCTGCCTGCCCTGAATGCTTTTCGTCCGGAAATCATTTATGTTTCAGCCGGGTTTGATGCCCATCGGGATGATTATCTGGCCGGCCTGAATCTTGATGAATCCGATTATGCCTGGGTAACCGAACAAATAAAAACGGTGGCGGATGAACATGCACAGGGGCGCATCATCTCGGTATTGGAAGGCGGCTACGATCTGGCTGCGCTCGGCCGGAGTGTGGTGGCACATATTCAGGTATTGTGCCGTGGTTGATTGATGGGTGCTAGGAGGCTGTCCAAGAATAGTCTGATCTACTGCGGACGAACCTGCCAGGCTGGATTTTTCGATCCTTTTCGTTGAATAGAACAACTATTCGCCTCAAATGATCAAAAAATCCCGCTTAGCCAGCTTCGCCCTCGCTACGATCGCTATCCTCGGACAGCCTCCTAGACAAGCCGTAGTAAAATATGTGCCATCACTTGATCGATTGTGATGGGCCGCAAGTTTTTTGCCGTATGAATATTTTTACCGATGCAGGTATGACGCAAGCAAGTATGCAGCGAGAGCTTACAAGTGATGGCAAGGGGAGAACCCAGTCATGTTGACAGCATTGCGTCTGGCCAATTTCAAGGCCTGGCAGGAAACCGGCGTGATCGCGCTCAAGCCAGTTACCATGTTGCTGGGTACGAATTCTTCGGGAAAATCATCGTTGATCCAGAGCCTGTTGCTGTTGAAACAGACCGCCCATTCTCCGGATCGCTCGATGCATCTCAACTTGGGGGCAGATGAAGCCCACGACTATTTCAATTTTGGAAGCTTCAACGATATACTCAAGTCCGGCACGCAATCTCCGCGTCAGTTCGCTATCGAGTTCGCATTTCAGGCGGATCCGCAGTCGCGCATTGAGAGCGGTCAGTTTGCCTGCAGTTATGGGCAAACAACCCACGGGGCTGCAGTCATTCAAACCCTGGCGTTATCTACTGGCGGGCACCGCTTTCGCGCGCTGCGGCGCGAGAAAGGCGCTTATGCCATTTTTGTCAATGATGATGCGCTGCCACGCGCCAAAGGCCGGCACCTGGCACCGGAACGCTCGATTGCATTGTCCGCGGAAGCCATTGCCGTATTGGGTCATGTGGGCGCCATCGCGGAAGATTTAAGCCTCGCGATTCGCCGTGAACTGGAAAATATCGTTTATCTCGGGCCGCTGCGACGCAAACCGGAAAGGGATTATGTCTGGAATAAAATGACGCCAGGTCAGATTGAAAGCGATGGGCATCGTGCCGTCGATGCCCTGTTGGCCAGTGCGCTGACCAGAGGGGCGCAGCACAATGCAGTGCTGGATGGGGTGTCGTTCTGGTTGAACCGCATGAAGGTGGCGGACAAACTGGAGGTCAAGCAGCTGGGCCGTTCCAACCGTTATGAAATCGTGGTGCATCAGGCTGGCGTGAGCGCCAACTTGCGTGATGTCGGCATAGGCATCTCGCAGGTGCTGCCGGTCCTGACTGTCGCTTACTTCGCGCCCGCTGGCAGCACCATCATTCTGGAGGAACCGGAAATTCACCTCCATCCGCTGGCGCAGTCGGTATTGGCAGAGTTGTTCGTGGCAATGAGCAGGGCGCGCAGGATTCAGTTCATCGTCGAAACCCATTCGGAGCATCTGTTTCGTCGCATGCAAACGCTGATTGCCAGACGCGAGACGTCAGCCGAACAGATTGCGCTGTTTTTTGCTGAAAGAGAAGCGGATGGCGCGATGCTGAGAAAATTGACAGTGGATGAATATGGCCGGGTAAGTAACTGGCCCAAATATTTCTTCGGTGATGCGCTGGGCGAAACCAGGGAACAGGCACGATTGATGTTTACGCGCCAGCAGAGGCAAACCGGCCAATGAAACGGCGTTACATTGTGGATACCAATGTGCTGGTCGCGGCCAGTGCGGCAGTCCTGCAGTCTTCCCGGGCAATGAACGCCACGCCGCTGGATCCTGCCTTGCGCTTCAAGATCTGGCAATGGCTCTCGGCCTTCGAAGCCAGCTCCTCCCATCTGGTGTTGGACACGGCCGGCAAGATCACGCAGGAATATGACAACAATCTGGATTTTAATGACTATGGCACACAGGTGGTGATCCAGAAATGGAGCACCGCTGCCGTGGACAGCGTCGAAGTGCGTTACGACCAGGACGGTCATGGCATTCTACAACCGCCGCTGGACAGAGTGGTGCATGACCTGGCCGACCGAAAAATGGTGGCGGCGGCTCTGGCCGCGCTGAAACTGGAGGGCGACAGCGCGATTGCCTTCGCCGGTGATACCGATTGGCATGACTGGGAACAGGCGCTGATTGGCGCGGGGCTGTCCCTGGAGCCGATCATCGAAGAATGGTCGCGTGCCAAGCATGCCGAAAAAATGAAAAAGTGAATAGATAGCGATGCCGGAATTTTTTCGTTTTCCCCATACCCCGCATTTACTCTGGTTAGGCGAAGGCCAGCCGAGGGACGATAAAGTGCTGTCGGCACCCGAAGTGAGGGCGTTGCTGCAAGCAGAAGTCCTTATCGAGGAAAAACTGGATGGCGCCAATCTCGGCATTTCGCTCGACCAGAACGGCCAGCTGCGGGCCCAGAATCGTGGGCAATATCTCCAGCAGCCCTATGCCGGCCAGTTCTCCCGGCTGAATGGCTGGCTGGGCCAGCACGATGCCATCTTCAGGCAACACCTGACGCCGGCTTTGCTGCTGTTCGGCGAATGGTGCGCTGCCCGGCATTCGCTGGATTACGATGCGCTGCCCGACTGGTTTCTGCTGTTCGATGTCTATGATCTGGAGGCAGGCAAATTCTGGAGTGTCGAGCGGCGCAATCAGTTGGCTGGCAAGCTGGGCCTCGCCGTCGTGCCACTGCTTAAACGCGGCGTGCTGACCCAGCCACAACTGATCCATTTGCTGGAAAATACACCAAGCCAATACCGTGTCGGCAAAGTCGAAGGAATCGTCGTGCGCCATGATTCAGCCTGCTGGAATGAAAGCCGGGCGAAACTGGTCAACCGGGAATTTGTCCAGGCAATTGATGATCACTGGCGCAGTCGGGCGATAGAATGGAACCTGGTGAAAACGGCATCAGCCAGGTTTTGACCAACAAGCTGTTTGGAAACGTCAATTCCAGACCAGTGTGCGCTTGGCCTTGGTGGCGAATACCTCGCCAAGATGGGTGCACTTGTGCACCGTCAAACACCCGGCCCACAGCGATAATCGCCTTACAGCAAAAACCGGTGCACAGGTGCACCCTACGGGGCTGGCATTGCCGCATTGTCCGGCACTTTGAGATCCGCATGCTGCAGCCTGTACGGCCGAGAATGCCGGGTGAAAATCACACCGATATAATAAAGCGTGCCATTTGCGTCGAGCTGCCGCATAGCGGGTCGGCCGGTCCGATATCGATGAAACTGACCTGGTAGCCGTTACGGGCGGCGATGCCCTGCGCCCATTGCTGAAACCGGGTGCGGTTCCATTCGAAATGATGGCCCGGGTGCCGCAGCTGGTGAGGCAGCATGCCATACAGGATGTTGAATTCCTGATTGGGTGTGGTAACCAGTACTGTTCGTGGACGCATTTTTCCGAACACAGCAAGTTCCACCCGGGTCAGACGGCGGGGGTCGATATGCTCGATGGTTTCGACCAGCGCTGCGGCATCGAAGCCGGTCAATTCACAATCAGCCTCCTCGAAGGAGCCGTAGCGCACCTGCACGCGATCTGCCGGATGGGGGATGCCCAACCCCAGGCAGAGCCGCGCTTCATGGAGGACGGTTTGGTCAATATCGATTCCGACCAGACGGGTAAATTGCGGCTGCCGTACCAGGCGCTGCAGCAATTCTCCCGGGCCACAGCCGAGATCCAGTACACGGGCGGCGCCACTTTCCAGTAAATATTGAACGACTGTATCCAGGCGTTCCTCGTGCAGGTTGCTGGCCATAATTCTGAAATTTCAAGCTGGGCGCTATGTTATATCGCCAATATGTTGTGATGAACAGCACAAGTGGTCGTTTCCAGATTTGTCCTGAGGAATGAGGCGGCAAGCCAGATAACGGCGTGACAACGCCTTGGCATGGGGCAATCCTGCCGCAGCGCTGTGCCATACCCCGTGGCTTAAAACCCGCATATTTCTGCCTGTACAACTGGTATTTTCAAGAGGATTCGGTGACGGGTTTGTGCATCAACGCAACGTTCTGGAACGGCAACTCGCAATGCCAGCCGTGCTGTGCCGCCAAGTAACGCAGCGTCGCCTCGCGGTAGAACACCACGTGCGTCGGGTCGCGCCGGTAATGCCAGTTGGCGAACTTTGTATCGTCATGCTGCAGCGTCGTCATCAATGCCAGCCAGCCGCCGGGACTGAGCAGTGCATCGAGTTTGCTGAATTCTTCCGCGGGCCGATGAAAGTGTTCGGCAACCTCGGTGCAGGTGATGAAGTCGTATGTGTTGGCCAATACTGCCGGATCGGGATAGAAAAAGGGATCGAACAACGCGACAGTGTGCCCCGCTTCGCGCAGCATGATTGCCAGTGCCGGCCCTGGTCCGCAACCAAAATCCAGCCCTTGCCGGGCGGGTGGCAGACGTTCCAAGAGCGGGCTGGCAGCCCGATCGAGAAATGCGCGATAGGCGGCATCCATGGGATCGTTGCGGTGGAGGCGGTATTGCGCGAGTTCATCCTGACCGGAAGGGCGTTGCGATGGGTCGAGGAAGGTCGCGAGGCATGCCTCACAGCGCCAGTAGTCGCGGTCATCCACCGACAGAAAAGCTCTGCAGCCCTCGTTGTTGCAGACCGGACAGCGCATCAGCGTGTTTCGTGCTCGCTGGCGCAGGCAATGCAATGCGAAGCGGTCGGATCGATTTCCAGCCGACGTGGATCGATAGCCTCTTCACAGGATTGGCATACGCCATAATCCCCGGCGGCAATTCTGGCAAGCGCTCGTTCAATACGCCCGGCCAGAATTTTACGTCGCCGTTGTGTTTCAATGGCCATGGCCTGCCCCTGCATCGCATCCATACGCGACAACCGGCCGACGCTGGCTTGATCAAGTATCACCGGTTTTGCCGCTTCGCGGCTGGCATCCTCGCCGGCATGCAGTGCCTCGCGCATTTGCTCGAGTCTGGATCTGAAATTTTCGAGTGCTTGTTTATGCATGCTTGGGTTTTGCTATGATTGATGAGACGTTTCCGGTTTGATAATTCCTTGAATCCATCGCATCGTTTTGTCACGCGTCAACATATCTGCACATGGCTGAGAACGGCCGCCCGGAGCGCCGCATGACGATCATTGCTGCTGTTGGACCGAGTCACCAGTAATGAGGCCGCTTTGCCGAGGCCGGCAACAATCATGCTGCCGGGTCTGGTAACGTCATGAAATGGGGTAACTATTCAGCGTATTCTTTCTCTCAGTCATTCTGCAACATAAAATCAGGCAGTTTCCCAGCGAAGAGCAGGGAAAGCGCCTCGGAAGCAGAA
>NZ_FNOY01000122.1 GCF_900107165.1 Nitrosomonas halophila | reverse complement strand
GATGATGCTAGATGCAAGTATAGTCTTGCGATCTGGCCAATCATCTGTTCCATATACGTTATCCAGTCACTAAGTTAGATCATTTAGTTTAGTGATTGGGTAACCTCGCTATCTTCCCTGATTACACCTCTTGAATTCAAGTAATAAGTGCATAACCCACCAACTTTTCAGCATCCATGCCGGATAGTTCGTGAAACACCTCGTAAGGTGTTTTGAACCCCAGGCACTTCCTTGGTCTGTTGTTTAGTTTATGCACAGCTTCAAATACTTGCCGAGTGGTCACGTCCAACAACCCCATTGCCTTGGGGAAGTATTGGCGTAACAGCCCATTGGCATTCTCGTTTTGTACTCGCTCCCACGAATGATAGGGCTTGGCGAAATATGTTTTGCATTCAATGGCCTGGGCAACTTGCTCATGTTTGGCAAACTCTTTTCCGTTGTCGAAGGTGAGCGTATGTACCCAATCTTTAAAGCCGCCCAGCAAGGCGATTATGCTGCCTGTCACCGCTTCTGCGGTTTTGTTCGCTACGGGGAACGCCAGACGTAGCTTGGATTTACGTTCGTCCAGTGTAACCATCGCACCTTTCTGCCCTTTGCCGATCATGGTGTCCGCTTCCCAATCACCCAAACGTTCACGTTGATTGGCGACCGGAGGACGTTCGTCAATGTCCACCCGGTTGGGGATGCCTTTGACGCTGCCTGTATTGCTGCCGTAACGCTTGCGGTATTTCTTCGAATGGTGGCGCAGATTCAGATATAGCTTGCCACCCGCCCGCTTGTCCTTTAGCACATGCATGGTAAATGGTTTCATGGCAAACCGTCGACCTGCCTTCCGCCTTGAGACGGCCACTGATTTGCTCGGGACTCCATTGCCGTTCAAGCAACCTCTCAAGGCTATCCACTAGTGCTGAAGTCAGCTTGACCGCTTTGGGCTTGTCCACATGACGTTGCCGAGCCTTGCCGTGAGCTTGTTTATGCCGGTAGCCACGCTGACCACAGTTACGCACCAGTTCACGACTGATACTCGATTGGCTGCGCCCCAGTGCTAATGCGATGGTTGTCGTCGAATCCTGCATCTTGTGTCGTTTTTCAATATAGTGCCTCTCCTCAGAGGTAAGGTGTGTGTAAGCCATGAAGCTCTCCCGTTAGTAATTTTTCGGGATGTTTTTTACCACATCCTGCTTCTGCCTCATGAGGAAAGTCGCATCCCGTATCGATTAGCGGGTTATGCACTTATTATACGAATTCGCCCCTTGCAAAGAGTAATCAAAAATCCTTCCAGATCTTAAACTTTTCCTGTTTTTTTTTTAGTATATTCCCTTTAAAGCATTATTGAACTTCCCGGTTGGGATGTAGACTGTAGCATTTCCGATTTACTGGACATGGTTTTTGCCCTGCCGGCCAGTAATGGAAACCATTGTCCGTCATACGAGCCGCCGTTGGTGAAGGAAACTGATTGCATTCAGCATGAAAACTCTTGATATAGCAAATGTCCCATTCAATGGAGGTAACCGGGACGGAAGCACTGAACAGACTGCTGCAATATTAGCCGATCCAGCATTTTCGCAACAGCTTGCACAACAATACCCCTTACGGCTAGGTCGCGTCGTAACGCTACAATCAGAGCATACGCATGATAATCAGGCCGCCCATTCAAGGTTGTTTATGCGAGTGCATGACACCATGATGCAACAGATGCAAGCTTTGCCGCACCAGCCATTTCTCCTGATTGGCGGTGATCACAGCATTGCAATGGGCACCTGGAGTGGTGTGCTGGATGCAGCGTTTGATCCTGACCGGGTTGGGTTACTGTGGTTTGATGCACATATGGATGCCCATACCTTTCAAACTACGCCGTCCGGCAATTTGCATGGCATGCCGGTAGCAGCGTTGCTGGGAGCGGACGATCCTGAACTGCGCGTTTTTTACCCAGGGCGCCACCACTTGAATCCGGATAACTTGGTCTTGGCCGGTGTAAGAAGCTATGAGACAGAGGAACGCGAATTGCTCGATCGGATGGGTGTCGCCTGGTATGGTGTCGATCAAATGGTGCATCCTGACGCCGGTCTGGCATGGGTTCGGTCCCTGTGGCAGCGGTTGCGGACGCAATGTGATTGGATCGGCATCAGCATCGATATTGACGTGATTGATCCGGCCGATGCCCCGGGTGTGTCGACACCTGTTGCCAATGGCCTCCCGGCCAATACCCTGTACCAGTTGTTGCATTGGCTAATGCAACAACCCGAATGCATTGGCCTGGAAATCGCTGAATACAGTCCTGCCAATGATGCAATGAGTAAGACTCGCCAGGTATTGCTGGATCTGATCGGTCATGCTTTCACCAAACCGTAGAGGTCTTTGGGATCTGCCAAATCTGGAACGATAGCCAGGACCGAATCGGGACAAATGTCGCCATTTTCAGCCAGCTTATAGAGCCATGTCAGGATGGAATAATCTTCTAGAGCGAATCCCACCGAATCAAACAATGTAATTTCTTCTGGTGTGGTCCGGCCCTTTTTGGTGCCAGCAATCAGCTCCCACAACTCGGCATGCACACTATCCGGACCCAGATTCTGGATTTCTCCTTCCACCAAGCTTTGTGGTAAATATTCGACCACAATCTTGCATTGCTGGAGAACCTCAGAGGAGAACTCGGTTTTGCCGGGACAATCACCGCCGAGACCCAAATAGCATTGGCCCGGGCTTAACATCAAAGATTGAATCAAATCTGCCCGGCATTTGGCTGCCGTAGCCGTGACGATGATATCCGCGCCATGAATCGCCGCAGCAATTGAATCGGCAGGAAAGACGGGAATGCTACTGGCTGCAAGATTATCATGGTATTTGCGCATGGCCTGGGGGTCGGTATCGTAATAGTGAATCTGGCAACCTTGGTATTGGGTGGATAATGCCCAGGTAACGAATTCGGCTTGTGCGCCAGTTCCAATCAGAGCGATCCGCTGGCTATCCTGACGGGCTAGATATCTGGCTGCGAGCGCAGCAGTTGCAGCAGTCCGGACTGCGGTCAACAGAGTCATTTCGGAAATGAGCAAGGGGTATCCAGTATGGGCATCTGTCAACACGCCAAATCCGAGCACATTGAGTTTGCCCAGCGCCGGATTATTGGGATGGCCGTTGACATATTTGAATGCATAGTAGTTCTGATCGGCACAGGGCATCAATTCTATCACGCCATCTGGATAATAGGTGGCGTGGCGGGCGGACTTGTGAAAATCGGGCCAGCGCCGAAAATCTGCTGCCAAGTGATCTATTATCCCGGGAAAAACGTTTGCTAACCCTTGGTCCTTTAGCCATTGTGCAATGGTATTGATGGAAAAAAAAAGCATTGGTAACTATTCAGCGTATTCTTTCTCTCAGTCATTCTGCAACATAAAATCAGGCAGTTTCCCAGCGAAGAGCAGGGAAAGCGCCTCGGAAGCAG
>NZ_FNOY01000079.1 GCF_900107165.1 Nitrosomonas halophila | reverse complement strand
TTGCGTTCTTTTGAATATCGTGTCATTGTTTATTCCTTATCGCCCCCGAATATTAATTAAAAATTAGACACGACAACTATTCTGACACAGGGGGTAATGCATGGCCCCTGTTTAATTGAACGAGAATAGAAATTGCCTTTCCAAGAATGATAATTCGAGTTCTATCCAGGCCTTGATCTTTGTAGCCCATAATTTTTCCCAGGGAAAAGGCTGAATGATTGGCCAGTTGTTCACATTCTCCGGATGATAAATTCTCCAATCCCTTGGGCATGATGGGGATGTTCAACGAACGACCTTGTCCTTCAATGGCCCCGGGTGTGTAAACGACCACTTCGATTTTGTCGCGTAACGCTTTACGCATTTGGGCGCGTGCTGGGTCTGAGACAGGGGTGCGCCATGCTTCGTCTTTTGCATAGCTGCACAGATCGCCTTTTCTGTCCAGCAGAATTGCCGGAATACCTTGCAGCAGCAATTGCTCGATAATATTCAAGGCCAAAGTGGTTTTGCCGCTCCCGGATCCACCAAGGAAAGCAGCGTGGCGCACGAATTGAGAAATATCAACTTCGTAAGGGGCGGGTTGATAACCCTGAGTCAGGCCTATTTTCAGCCGTGATGCATCTGGCGGTGATGGTTGCGGATCTGCATGGGTAGGAGGATCCTGTTGCGACCGTGAGTCGTCGGTTTGGGAGGATGAGATATCTGTAATAACCATAAGCTGCTGAAAGTCCATAAGCTGCTGAAATGAAGGCAAGCCGAGCACTGGCCGTTCGTTTTGCAGCCAGTGCATGAAATCAGGTTGCTGTGCATATTGCTCGCGAAACGATTCCATGGCGACCATCGTGCGCCAATCGGCATCAGAGACCAGTACTTTTTTGCCGCCATTGGCTACGAATTCACCCAGCCGGATGGCAATCTTGGTCTTTGGGTCAGCGGGAAACTCAACAGACCGGATGGCGATGGCTGTGCGTTTGCCCGCCATCGTTTGCAGTTTGCCGATCTGTTTTGCCAGTGCGCCACCTTGCGGGGATTTCTGGCATAGCCCTATGGTTGCAGCGAATACAGTATTCTCCGCAGTATTTCGAATGTCTATATCCAGAAAATCTTCCCGTTGCACGATATTGCATTCGAGGGAATGACCCAATTCAGTGGCGCAATGCTCAAGCATGCGTCCAAGTAACTGCAACATTTCATTCTCACTCTCAGGCACGGGATGCGGGCAAGCAAGATAATCATTCCATAATTGATCTATGGGTGAAGGCTTTGGTGAGGGTTCTGGATCAGACTCTGGTTTTATTATTTCAGGCAATTGTGGCGGTACACGGTTTCGAATTGAATGCTCACGTTGCTGGCGGCACCAATCGAGAATTTGGCGTGTGGGCATGCCGACTAGCAAAGCGGGGGTTTCATCCCTGAAGGGGAAAATGGATTCGTCTGAATCGGAATCGGAATCAATTCCATGACTGTCGTAAAGATCCTGCAGCCGTATGCCAATCAGCTTGCGTATTTCTGCTTCGCTACGCTTTCCATGGAGTATGATCGGATCGGGATCTTTTTCTATTCGATCTCTTTGGGGTTTTGGTAAACGACTTTTGAGCAGGCTGTATATATCTTCCAGGCATGCTATTACAACAATTACATTGGGAATCTCAGCCAGCTTGGTCATCTTTTCCATTGCACGCTGGAATTTGATTTTGGCATCCTCTGCAAGATGAATATCTTCCAGTTGATCGAGACAGATGACAAAAGCCCCTGTGTCGATAGCCCGCATCAAATGTGCCAGCGCTTGTAATAAACGATCGGGATCGTCTTCCTGAATACGCGGCGTGATATTGCCAAGCATTTTGCAATCATATTCCGACATGTTCTCGCAGCGCAGATATTTGCGGATTCTTGCGTGGGTTGCAGGTTCATCATGCTGCAGATAGAGGAGTGCGCGAATCAAATCGAGATCGACACTCCGAAATTGTTCACCTTCCTTATTCAGAATGTCATCGGCAATTTTATGAATCAAATCATTCAGCTCATCGCGATTCAGCTCACCATTACGCAGCTGTTCGATGTCATCCTGTGAGACAACATGTCGTCTTTCGATCAACGCATTGGATAGATGCACAAGCCCCGTCATGTTGCCGCTGATTGCGCAATAGGGTTTGTCGAGAGAATCTATCGTGTAATGAAGCGCATAGCTTGCATAATTGGAAACAGATGAGGTCATTTGCATATAGGCAAAATATCCCAATCCCTTCTCATGTGTCTGGTTGCGAAAGGCACGCATGAGATGTGTTTTTCCAGCTCCGGAATCCCCCAACAGCAACATGATGCGTCCCGAGTCTGTTTGCTCGGTGTCGCTGATACGATTCAACAATCGTTCAAAGCAGTCACGGCTTTCCTGATGGATATTTTCGATATCATAGGGATCGGGTTGCCAAATCTGGTTGTGATGGGTAATGGAATGAAAAATTTCTTCCTTTATACGGGAACAAAAAATCTTCAAATATTCTTCTTGTGGGATTCCAGTCATTTTATGGTTCCAGGCGTATGAAATGGAAAATTGAATTCAGATAGGAGGTCTCCGATGCCGAAACAGCATTCTGATCCATGGCATAAGCAAGATCTGCACGGCTCAAGTTGATCAAGTTCTTGTTGTTGGCAAGTGCAAGGTGATGCTTAAACTGCTTCAGGTCCAATCCGAATGTATTGCCATCGAGTTCCATTTGATGCCAAACATGAGAAATGAATACTTTGTTGTCACCGAATTTTCCGGTTTGACTGCGTTTGGCTGACTGCATTACCTGGTTAGCAAAGAATTCTAAGTTGAATGGCTCAGGTTGTGGGTCTGGAAATGGTTCGGGCAGTTGCGAGGGTTTTTCTGTGGCTGTTCTGAGAATTGCCAGACGCAGCTCTTCCGGGCTTATGCGCCGTGCACTCACTGCCTTTGCGGCAAGTTGTTTCAGCGCGGCATCCCAAGGCAATTCGCGTTCAGTTCCCAATAGGCTATTCAGAAGCAAAGCAATAACTGAACCCATCGTAAAAGGTCTGGAACGTGTGGCATTGGAAGCCGCCAGTTTATGCTGCAGATTTGTAGTGGCCACGGGCTCGGCCAATTGTTGCCAAAGGAGGCTATCTCGGGCTTTGGTCAGGGAAGGATAAGAACCAGCAGGAAGCCGGAACGCATTAACCAGAATGCTTGCTCGGAGGCCATCAGCGCTTGTGATGGAACGGCGGTCACGTTCATTGATTGGGGCAGGCAATTTCAATAGGGAAGCAATCAAATAGCAATTTTTCAGTGTCAGCCAACGTGTTGCGGGAGGCAGGGATTGCAGCCCCAATTTCTGAAGTGCCAATTTCTGTCCTGCGGCTGAGATTTGAAATCGTGACTTGCCTGTTTGATTCAACAGCCCGCGCTCGGCTAGTTGCTGCAATGCTTGCAGCCATTCATTGTTCGAGGGCGGCTGATAGAAAAAAGGGTTTAACGATTTTTTTATTTCGCTGATTGCCAATCCGTTATCTGGACAAGCCAGGAATCGAATTGGAATAAGCTCTTGAAGAGCCAGACTTTCGATTGTAACCATTATTGGTTTCCTAGTTTATTATTTGGCGGCGGTGTTGTAGCGCCTGACGAACAGCATCAAGAATTTCATCAAGCCGGGAAACGACGTCTTCGGCCAGGAAGCGTAAAACAAGTATGCCATGCATTTGTAATATAAAGTCCTTCCGCCGATCCCGGCGCCAGGATTCTGAGTCCTGAAAATGATAATAGCCATCTATTTCCAGGGCTATTTGATCAGAAGTGGCAAATAGATCGATTTCCATCGGCCGATTGCCAAATTTAAACGGCATTTTGACATTTAACTGGAATACACCACGTGTTTCTGGCACCCACTCTAACATGTGAAATAGAAATTGTTCAGCTTGACTGCGAGCGAGAGATGGATCATCCTTTTTTTCAGCAATTAGCTGGAGTAATGATTTTGCCTCCTCATATAATTGTGTGGGTGCGCTATATTGCTGAAGAATTCGATCCGTTTTGTCGGGCAAGGTGCCGCGAGAATCTGTATGGGAACGTGTCTCGATAACGCTCTGACGTAACATGGCTTTTGTTCTTGATTCAGGTGCCTTTGTGCAGTAGTTTTCAAAGTGTGCGGGCATGATCGATAATGCAATTGGCATTTCTGGTAGGCGCTCTGCAATCTGTGCCAATATCCGAATGAATGGCCGCTGTAATAATTCGTCATCAGTCACTTCCACGAGCAGGCCGGGTAGAATTGCCGCTGGCAGTAATTCAGTAAAAGTCATGATGCCTTGCGCGAGATTCTGGTCATCTTCCAGTTGTATGGCCTGTGCCAGATTTAATGTCAGGTCAGGTGTCAATTCACGAGACAAGGTTATTTGTGTCAAAAACCACTTAAGAAGCAATGATCCTTGTGTAGTCAACTGAACGGGTAATTGCTGTTGAAAAATATCCAGTTCATAGCTCGATTTGTTTGCCAATTTAAGGATGAGGTCTTCTGGAGCGTAATGACTGATCTTTGCTAGATATAACAACAATTGATACTGCAGGTCGGGCCTTGCAAGCAGCTTTTCTAACCAGCTTATTGACAGCGGTTTGGTCATTCTTGGCGTCCAGATGACCGTGTCTCTGCCTTCTTGTTGTATCCAACGGCACCATATTTCTTGAGTGTCATTCAAAGTGCCCGTCAGAACTGTTAAGACCGGAGTGCCTTGACCGCGTCTTTGTGAATGTATGGCGAGATGGGTTTGTGGCGGAATCTTGGAATCAGCCTGCCTGGTTTGGAATGTACGTTTCAACATCTGGTTTTTTGAAGTGAGTCAACAAAGGAAGCGTTTGCCAATTGATTCATTGGGCATAAAAAATCAGCGTGTCTGGATGGTAAAGGAGCCATTGGAATCATCATTTTAATGATGCCGAAATTTACAAGTCTGCGCACAATGGTCAGGTTGGCGCACGGATTGTGGGTGTACAATCGATAGATGGTATCGAAGTGATAGCCTAAAACAGCATCGCTGCCTGATCAATTATCGGTGTCTAAAATTTAGACTGTCCAGAATAATCATTGCCGGCAGGTGAGTTAGCCCTGTTATTTGCAGATTATCCACAGGCTTGTGCACAGGAATTGTGGAAAAATGCATCAGAATCGTTTACAGGATATTTTTTATCTTCTTCTTTGTTCATGTGTGGCGGCATCCAATACCGGGGCAATAAGATATATTTCCCGCAGCCAGGGACCAAGCTGCCAATAAAGCTTCGTCACGGCGATGTGGTTTGGGTGCTTTGGGGGAAACGTCGGAATGAAGGCCCGGGGAAGTTTCCAAATGGTGGATGGGCGCGACTCGATTCAATCAAGGCGGGCAAGTGGAAGCCTTGGCATCCCAGGCCGGTCTTGATTCCTGCCGATAGTTTTATGGAGAAAGACAACGAAAAGCGGTCTCATTGGCTAGCGTTGGAATCCGGAATGATGATTCAGGCGCTACTAGCCGAGCGAGGTGGCGAGAAGAGGGTCTATGTGGTGACTGAAGAAACCCCTCTGGAATACCGTTGGATACATGATCGCTGGCCGCGATTGGTGCGAGTGGCGGAGATTGTCCCAAAAAGCGGCAACCAAGAGTCGCGGGCAAGGTGATCTGCGCCGGGTGAGTTGATGGGCTGACCTATGCTCTTGGTATTGAGTGCGGTTTCTGTGTCATGCTCGCCGCCAGACCCTCTCTGAAAGCGTTAAAGTGAAATAAGTTTTCTACATGACCGGATTTCTGCGAGGATGGGCTGCCATTGAGGCATGGGCTCCCCCAAGACATGGTGGAGATTGGCTGAGTGTGCCGCTTTTTTCAAGCCATTCCTCGGTGGTCATTGTATGCAGCACAAGCGCATGAATGGAATGAGCCAGCTCATCCGCCAGAGCTTTATTAACCATTCGATGACGAGTGATCAGCATTTTCCCATTGAATTGATCAGAAACAATTGTTACCTTGAAATGGGATTCCGATCCTGTGGCGACATTATGCATATGACTTTCATTGATCACTTCCAGAAATTGCGGTTGCAGGGATTGCAGCTTGGTCTCGATTAAGTTCTTTATCTTCATAATATTTTTCTAAGTTATTCTTGGCAAAGAGTGCAAAATTATGCTACTCAACGCATTGCCTGCCTACGGGGCATATGATTAAAGAAAGGACAAAAAGTGCCATAAATCCCCCGCCATAGCCAGGGTGCTTGGTCTGTGCCCAATGCTGCGGTGACAGTAGCCGCCAGAAGCAGGGTGTGCTCGCGCACCATGAAACCGGCAAGGGATTATTATCCCAATAAGGAGTGGGTGCAAATAAACTTGCGATAATGCCGCATTTTGATTTCAGAAGCTGCAATGCGTCGCTCGGAAGCGTCTTTTCAGGAATTGCCGGTTGCAGAGATTGGCTGAGAAAAATGTTCAGTTTTGGTAGGCCAGCACATGTTCGCACGGTAGACAGAAATAGCTGGAGTCTGCACCGGTTTTACCCGGGTTATTTCAACCTGCATTGGACTCCGCTATATCAGCAACAAGGCCTAATTTTTCATGCGATAGTTAATGCGGCCTTTGCTTAGGTCGTAAGGCGACATTTCCAGTTTGACCCGATCACCCAGTACTATGCGTATCCGGAAACGGCGCATTTTGCCCGATGTATAAGCTTGAATTTCTTTGCCGTTCTCCAGTTCAACGCGATAGCATTGGTTGCGTAAAACGTCGGTGACTCTTCCTTCCAGTTCAATAAGCTCTTCTTTAGCCATAACAGTACCTCTATATTAATGAACAGTGTTTTAAAACATCTATTTTAGTGACGATGTTTTAAATCAGGAAAGTTCTGAATAAGTTGGCTAGGAGGCTGTCCGAAAATAGACTGATCTACTGCGGACGAACCTGCAGGCTGGATTTTTCGATCCTTTTGCCAGCTTCACCCTCGCTATTCTCGGACAGCCTCCCAGCGAGACAGACGCAAGGCAGAACAAACTTTAGAGTTTGTATGCAGTCAACAAGCCTTTTGAGTCTGCTTTGAGCCTGGATTCTTCGGCTGGGTGGGCTTGTGATGTGCGATTTTCAAGATATGGAGGCACGATTTAGGTTGCAAGTTGTGTAGCTTCAAGGCATTGCAGCGTCGCCCTCGCCCTGAAAATCGTGCATTTCAGCCCGCAGCATTGTCACCACCCGGGTGATTTATGCAGATCGCCGTTGAGACTTTGTCTCACAATATGTTGGCCACGAGAGATATCGGCCAACTGACGAGTCCAGCTTAAAATAGCCTGTTGTTGCTGACTATATGACTTATTCAGTCATTTCCTAAAACAAATTTTTAAATATCTAATTTGCATCAAATGGATATGAGTGTCGCACGTGTAGCTTTGATAAGAATATTAAGCGACACTATTTTGTCAGATATGTACTAACGCAGGGATTGCCGGCTTGTGCCAACAACATTTATGAATATTTTTGAGAGCTAAAAGAACAAACTCGCATCAGCGAGTCTGCTTTTAATTAATTCAAACGTTGGTGTTACACTGACACAACATTTGTTGCTGTTTGATTTTTAATAAAATATTATACACCAAAATTGACCTGGCCGCTTCCCTATAGTTCGCTGGTCATTGTGCAGGCTATCAGTTGGAAATTTTGCGGGAATGAAAAAAGGGTTGCAAGTCATGACTTGCAACCCTTTTGTTTTATCTGGTAGGCCGTGCGAGATTCGAACTCGCGACCAACGGATTAAAAGTCCGCTGCTCTACCAGCTGAGCTAACGACCCGAAGCCCAAGATTATACCAATTCATCTCGCGTTTTGGAACACCATCTTGTCATTTAGGTAGCATTCTTTGAAAAATATAGTGACTTCACTTTCTGATAGCTGTGAATGCCTGTACCGACGATCAGAATAAAACCGCCCTGGACAAGACACCAGCGCATGAATAATTCCATCTCGGACAGGAGCTGTTTGCGATCAGGGCCGAGCAGGAATTGTGTGCCGGAGAAAGTATTGTCGTATTTCTGTACTTCTGGCTCTAGCCCAAGGGCGAGTAACCACCAGCCAATAGGTAGCAGCATGGCGGAAAGTAACATGGCATAAATGAGATGGGTGCCATGGCCGATGGCGCGCGAGAAAATAACTGCATTTAAGCAAAGCACGAACAGCAATAGATAGAGATAAAAACCTCCTCCCATTCCCAACGCGCCTTCGCGCGCGATCAATTCATTCAGATTGTCAGTGGATGACCAGTCAAAGGCAATACCTTTGGCTAGCCATAGCCAGGGTAGGGCGCTGGTTATCAATACGAGCCCTCGCTTAGGGTGTGATTTACCCTGTGAGTGGAGGTGCAGAAGGCATAGGATAATTACCAAGAAGATTAAAAGCGGCATATACAAAGCCGTATAGCGAACCGGTCTTTCAAGGGTGGAGACGAATGTTGGGCCAACCCATTCAAAGATATGGCGCCAGCTTTCGCCCCAGATATCGCGATTGGTAACAAACCAGTAAAGATTATTCGAACCGGCAATGTCGGCAATGCTTTCCTGAGTCACGCTGATCGAGAGCAGGCCAATGCTGATGAGGCTCGCCAGGAATGCCCAGCTTGGGAGACTTATGTATGGTCGCTTACTGGAAAGTTGTTTGTCACTTACCCATGCTGCCCCAAGCCCGATCCACAGTAATGCCAGGACGAAAATGAGTATGAATAAGGGGTTGCCATCAAATAAAAATAATTCTTTTAGATTGTAGGGAATACCGGGCAATCGCAAAATCAACCAGAATGTTCCGGTAGTCGCCACTATTATCAGTATGAGGGGCGGCCAGTCGTGGAGATTTGGTTTGCTGCGTATATAAGCAGATTGTCCGCGAGGTGGCGTAGCGGTTGCGGGGGCAGCAGCCCGGAAAGCGGGATACCTGACAGGGTAGCGCGATTCAATGCGTTTCAATTCCATGAAAACCCAAGCGATCAATCCTATAAGCAGTGGTTCGGTGATGTCTGCGGTGCGGCCCAGTAATGCCATTTGGGTTAGTTCGATTAAGATTGACCAAACGAGTAACCCCAGGAAAATTCCACGGAAGTTTCCACCTAGATGCGCTGCCAGCCACAGTAAGGCTGAGTAAATAAAAAGTGAGAGTGTCAATGCTGTGGCATTGGTGCGCATCGACCCTTCCAGCATGGTGGCGAAGGGCAGTAGACTGAATGCACCGCCAGGCATGTAAACAAACGGTGTCAGCGCATGTAGGGTCCATGCCGACCATAACGACCAGAAAGCGACCATGGGCATGATGCGTGGCTGATTTTGCAGCAGGACAAGACTGACGAGATAGCCTGTCAGCAATCCTGTTGTGGTCGGGGTATCGAGCACCTGATCGATAATGACGATTTTCCCGGCCAGCACAAACAGTACTATCGTCGTTAGCCAGATTATTGGCCTGGCTGTGATCAAGTTGACGAGGGTGGCAATCGTTAGCAAACCCGCAGCGTGCATCCATGCGGCAGGAAACGAGAAATCAAAGACCTGCAGTGGTTTAACCGCATCCTTGAATTGTTGCCAATCCAATGCGGGTACAAGCGGCAGTAATTCACTGAACAGCCACAGAAGGATTAACGTTACGGGAACGATGGTTTGGGGGCCCAAAGATGGCAGAGTTGTTAGCCAAGACCAAGCATATCGCCTGGCAATCAAGCTTAAGCCAAGACCTCCTAGCATGCCGACCATATTCCAAACTACGTCAGCCATTGCGGCAGAGCGGGTAGGCAGCCAAATCTGCAAAATCTGAAGAATGAAGGAAAGTGTGAAGCCTGAAGCAAGCAGCAGAATGAGGCGATAATTTCTATCGCGCGCATTGGCGGTTATCCAACCGCCAATAAAACCGAATGGCGCGAATAAAGCGGTATTTCCCAGTAGATCACTCAGTGATGTTACCCATTTTCGATCCGCCAGAAACTCCGCCAGGGCATCAGGTCCGGCATCCGTAAAATTGCCGGGGTAAATCGAACCGTAAGTGATGAGTAGGGCAATGACGAGTAGTATTTTCATACATCAATGAGCAAAGCAAAGATGTCGATTTCGTATATTGTCAGCCCGGCACGATTTAATCGAAAGAATGGGTAACCATCCAGGTGAATAATCGTAAGCATACGCACCGAAGCGACTGTCATCCGAATGTCCAGAAAAATCCAGCTCCCATTCCGGGAAAAGTTTTACCAAGGGGCGGTTGGCAAAAACAGCATTGTTGGCGATCCACGGGATAGGTAATGATGGATCATTGTGGCCGGCATGATAGATGCCCGTGTTTTTTGCTACTACGGTATTGAAGAATATCGCAATTTCACGCGGCTTGTCATGGTGCGGCTGGAAGCGTATGGCGCCTCCCATATGGTTGACGAATAAATTGTTGTAGAGCGCAATCCGTCCTTCACCCTGAAACAGGGATTCCTGTGGGTTCTGGTAGAAAAAATTACTGTAAACGAGATAGCGGTCGTTTGCACCACGCCCCGTGAGCGGCCAATGACCCAGCAGGACATTGGGTCTGGGGCTGCTTGGGTTGCGAGGCGGGTCTGCCTTGCTAAAGACATTGTGCCGGATAGTCGTGACCTGGTCGCCCGCCGGCATGCCGGCAAGATTCGGCCGGGGCTGCTGGTGCTTGATTTGCAGGTTATAGCCCAGAGTTTGGGTGATAAGATTGTATTCAATCAGTCCCGCGATAAAGGGTGCGCTGCCATCTGAATTGCCCAAATATATTCCAGTTCCTGCGCCTTGGATGATGTTGTGGCGGATCGTCCAGTTCCAGGCTGGACATTTGGTCGAGATACCGACAATTTGTTGGTTATGGTCATGGCGATGAATCACTAAACAACCACCAGCTAAAGCTGGTGGGTTAGTGACAATGACTAAAGTCAGGATACGGGTCTTAAGACCCGTTTAGCTTTCGGTTCTGAAATTATCATCACCTTTAGGTTCAAAATGATGCTCCAAATAGTTTTGAATCATTTCTTCTGTCAGTTCTCCTGATGTTACACAAAAGTATCCTCGCGCCCAAAAATGGCGCCCCCAGTAGCGTTTTTTTAAGTC
>NZ_FNOY01000075.1 GCF_900107165.1 Nitrosomonas halophila | reverse complement strand
GTTCGAGACCTCAGGGTGCAACGGCTTCCCCAGAAAACGCTGTTACTTTACAGTGTTGAGCAAGTTTGCTGCTCACTATTAATATACAAGGGTGCCGCTTGCGCACCATAAAACCGATGATGAATGGTTGCTGGGCCTAAAATGGAAATTTCCAAACAGCTTTTTGGTTATACCGATCTTTTTCTGATCTTCAAACATTTGGCATAAATTCATGATAAAACGCATGTTGCTGGTTGCAATCCTGACCATGCTGATTTTTGGCGGCCTGTTCGGCTGGAAATTTTACCAGGATAGGCGAGCGCAAAGCCGCATACAACCTCCCTCTCCGCCAGTCGTGGCCGTAACAAAAGTCAGACAGGAACACTGGCAGCCCTACCTGACCAGTGTCGGCAGCCTCGTCGCCGTGGCGGGGGTCGATGTCAGCAATGAGTTGGCCGGCAAGGTCACGGCAATTCATTTCGAATCCGGCCAGCCAGTCCGCAAGGGCCAGCTGCTGATCGAACTCGACACATCAACTGACGAAGCCGAGCTCCAGGGCCTGCAAGCCGACGAACTGCTGGCGCAGGTTCAGCTCAAGCGCAGCGAGCAGCTGCTCGACAAGCAATTCATCTCCCAGTCGGCCTATGATCTCAGCCGGGTACAGCTGGCCCAGGCCCAATCGGCGGTCAAGACCAAGCTATCGGTGATCGCAAAAAAACGTATCCGCGCGCCCTTCGATGGCCGGCTCGGCATCCGGCTGGTCGATCTCGGCCAGTATCTGGCCGAAGGCTCGCCAATCGTGACACTTCAGGCAGTCGATCCGATCTACGTCGATTTCACGCTGCCCGAACAGCACCTGGCCAACTTGTTCGTCGGCCAGGAAGTGACCCTGATCGTGCAGGCTTATCCGGACAAGCACTTCCAGGGCACAATCGGTGCGCTCAATCCAGTCATCGATATCGGCACACGCTCGATCAAAGTCCGCGCCACGCTGCCCAATCCCGAACAGCACCTGCGTCCCGGCATGTTTGCCGATGTGCGGGTGCTGTCCAGCCAACCACTCGCGGTGCTGACACTACCCGACACCGCCATCACCTACAATCCCTATGGCGAATCGGTCTTCGTGGTCGAATCCGATGCGCGCGGCCTGACCGTCCAGCGCCGGCAAATTGAGGCCGGTGACACCCGGCAAGGCCGTGTCCAGATCATCAAAGGCCTGCAAGCCGGTGAACATGTGGTCAGTGCCGGGCAGGTCAAATTGCGCAACGACATGCAAATTCTCATCGACGAACAGCCCGCACCGAGCGAACGGGAATCCCGTCCATGAAATTCACCGATCTGTTTATCCAGCGCCCGGTTCTGGCGAGCGTTATCAGTTTGCTGATTCTGGTAATCGGCCTGCGCTCGATCCTCCTGCTGGACGTGCGCCAATATCCCAAGACCGAGGACACGGTAGTGACTGTCACCACCAGTTACCCCGGCGCCGACAGTGATCTGGTCAAAGGTTTCATCACGACCCCTCTGCAGCAGGCGATTGCCGAGGCTGATGGCATCGATTACCTGTCTTCGGTCAGCCGCCAGGGCAGCTCCACCATCGAAGCGCGCATGCGCCTGAATTACGATCCCAATGCCGCGGTTGCCGAGATCCAGGCCAAGGTCGCCAGCCAGCGCAATGTCCTGCCAGCCGAGGCCGAGGATCCGGTCATCACTTCGCAAACCGGCGACCGCACGGCGCTGATGTATCTGGCCTTTTACAGCGACATACTGACACCGGCCCAAATCAACGATTATCTGTTGCGCGTGGTGCAACCCAAGCTGCAAGCCGTGGAGGGTGTCGGCAAGGCGCAGTTGCTGGGCAACAAAACCTTCGCCATGCGCATCTGGCTGGACCCCAGGCGCATGGCTGCACTGGCCATCACCGCCAACGAGGTGGCGGAAGTATTGCAGGCCAACAATTACCTTTCGGGTGCGGGTCAGACCAAAGGCGACTATGTCACCATCGACCTGAGCGCCACAACCGACGTGGCGCAAGAGCAGGATTTCCGGCAGCTGGTCGTGAGCAGCCGCAATGGCACGCTGATCCGTCTGGGCGATATCACCCACAGTGAAATGGGCAGCGAAGACTATAATTCGGTCAGCTGGTATAAAGGCAAGGACGCCATCTTCATGGCTATCGAGCAGGCGCCTGGCGCCAATCCACTGGTTGTTGCCAGGGCTGTGCGCAAGGCGGTGGCCGAAATCCAACCGGAGCTGCCCGAGGCCTTGCAGGCGCTGGTCCCTTATGACGCCAGCCAATTCATTCAGGATTCGATCGACGAAGTGCTGTTCACCCTGGTGGCAGCAGTTGCGATCGTCCTGGTGGTCATCTATCTGTCGCTGGGAACGGTACGCGCGGCACTGGTGCCAGCGGTGACTGTTCCACTGTCGTTGATCGGCAGCCTGTTCCTGATGCTGCAGATGGGTTTTTCCATCAACCTGTTGACCATGCTGGCAATGGTGCTGGCGATAGGCCTGGTCGTCGATGATGCGATTGTCGTGGTCGAGAATGTACACCGGCATATCGAATTGGGCAGCTCGCGTATCCAGGCTGCGATCGACGCCGCGCGCGAACTGGTGCTGCCTATTATCGCGACCACTGTCTCGGTGATCGCAGTCTATCTGCCGATCGGTTTCATGGGAGGGTTGGTCGGCACGCTGTTCACCGAGTTTGCCTTCTCACTGGCTGGCGCAGTTGCCATTTCAACAGTCGTGGCCTTGACATTGGCGCCCATGCTCAGCTCCAGGGTGCTCAAGGCAAAAGGCGCGGCCGGCCGGTTTGAACGTGCGCTTGAGCATTGGTTCACCAGCCTGGCCAATCGCTACCAGCGCTGGTTGCATGCGGTGCTGGCAGTGCCAGCCGTCATGCCGATGTTTGCGCTGGTGGTGCTGACCAGCATATATTTCATGTTCAACCTGACCCAGAAGGAGCTCGCCCCCACCGAAGACCAGAGCATCCTGTTCTTCATGGCCACAGGCCCCCAGACTGCAACCCTGAAATACAACGAAAGCTACGCGCGCGAGCTGATCGGCACCTTCGAAGCCATTCCCGAATATCACGAAAGCTTCATCCTGCTGGGTTTTGGCGGCGATGACAATGTGGTGTTCGGTGGCTTCAAAATGCCGCCGACAACCCAGCGCGAGCGCTCGCAAATGGATATCCAGCCGGAATTGCAGACCATGGTCAATGACATTGCCGGATTCCAGACAGCGATCATTCCGCGCCCGAGCCTGCCCGGCTCCGGTGGCGGCCTGCCATTGCAATTCGTGATCAAGACCGATGCCGATTATGCCCAGATCGATCAAGTTGCCGACCAACTGGTAGAGCGCGCGCTGACAAGTGGCCGGTTCTCGTTCTTGAGTAAGGAAATCGAATTCAATCGTCCCAAGGCCACGCTGGTGATCGATCGCGACCGGGCGGCCGATCTTGGCATCTCGATGCAGGATATCGGCCGCAACCTGGCTACCCTGCTGGGTGACAGCTATGTCAACCGCTTCAACCTGCAAGGCCGCAGCTACAAGGTTATCCCACAGGTCGACGATCTGGCGCGTTTCGATACCAGCAAATTCCAGCATTATTATCTACGCACCGCCTCGGGTGGACAGGTGCCGCTCTCATCCCTGGTACGCATCGAAAAGTCAGTGGAACCCGGCAAACGTACCCAGTTTCAACAACTCAACAGCTTGACGGTATCGGGGTCGCCCGCATCGGGCCATGCACTCGGAGACGCCATGGCCTATATGGAGCAATTGGCCAGCGAACTGTTTCCACGCGGCTTCAGCCATGACTATACCGGCAGCTCACGCCAGTATGCGCAACAAGGCAGTGACTTGATCATCACCTTCTTCATGTCACTGCTGATTATCTACTTGGTGCTGGCCGCACAGTTTGAAAGCTGGCGCGACCCGCTCATCATCCTGACCTCGGTACCAATGTCGATCGCGAGCGCACTCGCGTTTCTGATGCTGGGTTTTTCTTCGCTCAACATCTATACCCAGGTTGGCTTGATCACCTTGATCGGCCTGACAGCGAAGAACGGCATCCTGATCGTCGAATTCGCCAACCAGTTGCAATTGCGGAAGAATCTGTCCAGGCGCGACGCCGTCGAACAGGCAGCCACCATTCGCTTGCGACCCATCCTGATGACCACCGTCTCGACCATGGTCGGCATGGTGCCGCTGCTGTTGGCCACAGGGCCCGGCGCAGCCAGCCGCTTTGATATTGGTCTGGTCATTGTCAGCGGACTCGGCATTGGCGGCGCCCTATTCACCTTGTTTGTGGTGCCGGCATTCTACCTGCTGCTGGCACGTGAGCGGCATCAGGATGAACCAATTGCCCAGTCAGCGCCCTGAGGCAGTCTGGGAGGCTGGCGCATCAGGTGCGCGCGGTCACGCTGACATGGGCCAGCCCTGCCGATTCCACCACCTCGAATGTCACTGGCAGGAACTGTTCGATCAACCATATCGCCGTGCGCGCATGCAGGCTAAGGCTGCGCACACTGAACGAGCCACCGCCAGCAAGCGCCAGGAAAACCAGCAGCTGATCGGCTGCATGCACATCAAGCCCTGCGCCTGTGGCCAGATCTGCCATCAGCTCCACGCCGACAGCTTCGCCCAGCGCTTCTGCGCGCACGCCACGCTCTGCGACACGCGCCGCGCCCAGCACCGTCTGCCCGCATTCGGCCCAGCAAACAATCGCCCCGCCTGTCCCCACGGCAGCATCATGGCCCAAAAGCTGCCGTTCGATACTGACCTGCAGGCCCAATGCAGCCAGCCGCTCACAGGCCGCCCGCTCCATGCGCAGCGCGACATGCTCGGGCAGATTGGCGACATGCACGATGCCATGGATCGAACCGGCAGGATCCAATCGGTCGAACGCACGCGGCACAAGCCTGGCAGGCTGCACGGCAACCTCGATCTCGCCACCTCCGCGAGGATAGTATCCACGCCGCAGTACACGCGCATGCAGTTGTGCGCCGAGCCGCCTGATCAGCCAGACCAGCACCGCGCATAAATAATCAGCAGCCGGCGCCTGCCGGATATCGGTTCCCCCCGTGATCCACACTTTACAAGGTGCCGGCGCAGACAGCATGACGGGAATCAGGGCCTGCAGCACAAGCGTGATGCTGCCTGCGGTACCGATATCGAAGTGGTAGGCGCCCCCGCGCAGAGCAGCTGGTTCAAACATGATCAGCTGCGACCGCAAATTGAGACCGGTTATCCTGGCAGCACATAATTTGCCCACCGCCCGGACCCCGGCCAAATGCTGCGGCGCCAGGCCAGGATTGGAACGCCGCGCCCGGATGTTGCGAATACGCACATCGATACCGGTAATGGCGGACAACGCCACTGCCAGGCGCAACAACTGCCCCCCGCCCTCGCCATAACTACCATCGATTTCAAGCATGCCCCGGCTCCGGAAAAAACTTCGTCCTGAACAAACAACCACTATGACATAAAATAGCCTTGGAAGCTGTCTGGGAACACTGGATGATTGATCATGCAGCAGCATGATGCGTGCCAATACGCACGGCTTGTTCTAACGACCACCGGCCACTGCCCTTGCTGCCTGACAAAGCACCCAGCATCAAGGTCAGGTTGCCGTTGAACTGGATTGCCGCACCATTTCCGCGACTCGCCCCAAAACGGAAATTTCCAAACAGCTTCTTAGGAGCCGTGAACGAATAAGTGTGACAATTGGGCGCATCTGGCGGGATGCAATGCAAGGCGAGAGGAGGAGTCATAGCAAGGCTATGGCGACGACGAGTAACGCCGCAGTGCGCCCGACAGATGCGATCCAAGTGTTACAGTTATTTATGAACGACTCCTCAAGCAAACACTGCCAGACTGGCAGCGACCCATTTGGGTTCGGCATGCCCCGGGAGTCCATGCAATCGCTCAGGGCCATGCCAGACATCCCGGACAAGCGAGGATAGTGCATCGATGGCACAAATCACCATTCATTTCCATCACATATTGAATGATTTTCTGGCACCCGCATACCGTCACAGAGAAATCGTTCATCGTTACGACCGCAAGGCTTCGGTCAAAGACATGATCGAGTCATTCAACGTCCCGCATACCGAGGTTGAGCGGATTGTGGTCAACGGGCAGGCGGTCGATTTCAGCTATCTTATGCAGGATGGTGACCATATCCAGGTGTATCCCGCCTCAGCCAATCCCGGCGTGCCGTCACCACTTCCGCTTCGCCCTGAACCCCCCTCCCCACCCCGCTTCATCGTCGATACCAATCTTGGGCGGCTGGCACGCTATCTGAGGCTGTTGGGATTGGATTGCCTGTACCATAATGATTATGCGGATGCGGTCATTGCGCAAATCGCCAGCGCGCAGCAACGCACCGTCCTCACCCGCGACCGCAGCCTGCTCCGGCGCAGCCTGATCGTTCATGGCTATTTCGTCCGCTCGGACATGCCCAAAACCCAGGTGCGGGAGGTCCTGGCGAGATTCGACCTATACCGCTCGATCGATCCCTTGACGCGCTGCACCCGCTGCAACGGGAAACTGACGGCAACCGACAAACACCAAATCGCGCACCGCCTGGAACCCTTGACGAAGAAGTATTACGATAAATTCCTGAGCTGCCCGGATTGCGGCCAGATCTATTGGCAGGGCAGCCATTTCGAGCGTGTCATGCAGCTGATCGGCCAATTGTTGAGCCATCCCAAACAATTGGATACAAGGCGGCAGTGAGAGGCTTCCAGGGCAGCGATGAAACTAGGAGGCTGTCCTGGAATGGGTGAGGCATGATATGGCCCGATCAGCTATGTTCTGACCGGTAGCCATGGCAACGAAGCAGCTTTGGCTTGTGTACCCTTACCGAATGCTTCAATTGCCGGTATTGACAAGTAAATTAGGTGGGGGTCCGATAGGTTCGAAATCTTTCAGCAATGGAATATCTGCCTTGCTTATCCACCGGATATCGGTATCGAAAGTATTCAGTGGCCCCCAGCTGCCTGTAAATTTTTTTCCATCGGGCGTAAAAGTCCAGCACATTTCTTCCCCTGATGTATTAATGCCATCACCCAGGTTGACCGGCTCCCGCCACTCACCCTTTTCATCCTGATGTGAAATCCACATATCATGTCCGCCCCGCGAACCCAGATCATTGCGCATACTGGTAATGACTAAACTTTTTCCATCTTTTGACAATCCGGTCCAGTGCATGTGGTCGCGCTGCGGAGAATTGATTTTCGATCCCAGGCTTTCCGGTTTTTGCCATACCCCGTCTTTTTTCTCAACTTTCCAGATATCACTCTCTTGTGTGACCCCTGGCTGACTATAGTTGAAATATATCAGGCTGTCAGAAACAATAATCGGACAATGCTCCTCACCGGTGGGTGTATTGATGTTAGGCAGCTCCGGCACATCATTCCAGTTTTTGGCCGACTGCCATACGCCATCCACTTTCTGAACGACGTATAAATCACCTGACAGTAATTCACCGGGTTCATATCTTGTAAAGTAGATGACATTTCCATCATCGGAAAAACTCGGCTCCAGCTCCCAGGCTGATGTATTAATATTCGGCCCGACGGTAGGATCAATATCAGGCCCCAAATGAATAGGCGGCTGCCAGACACCCTCTACATTGTGAGACATCCATATATCGAAATTGTACGGGTTACCGGGCGATTCTATGCTGCCTTCACGGGTCGACACAAAAATTGCCGTTTTACCATCTGCACTGTAAGTAATCTCGATTTCGGAACCCGGTGAATTGATCGGTTCACCCATACTTTTTGATGCGCTCGGGGCTTCAGCTGCAACCCCACCCTCAGTCCCATGCATGCCTGGCATTGCGTAAGAAACACCATGTGCCAATGTAAATAACAGTGGCATGGCGTAAAGCTCCAGAGTAAGAAGCTTGCTCTTCATACTGATTTTCCTCTTCAGATTAAAGTAAACCAATCGTTCTTTTTTTTCGGAGGATATACGGCGAATGACTGTAATGTCAAGAAATGAGCAAGGGGTCAGGTCTTGGGTTACAAGATTACACTCCGGCTTTTTTAACAATGCGACTGACAGTCGCATAATGCAGCCCAAATTCATCCGCTATCGCTTTCATTGTATAGTCGCCTGTTTGATAGGCTGCTGTAATCCCTGCATTTCTGTCATTGAACGATGAATAATATGAGAGCGGCTTGGCATTTGCTCTTCGCTGCGCGCGTGGAATTTCACTGATATGGCTGTTGGATTGCACATGCTGCTGCATGGTTTCGATAAATTCTTCCCTGCCAAGATAAATTTGCCCGCGCAAGTCATTCCAGACGCTCGGCAATCCCACCCCCGCGCGCACAAAATCCCTATAAGCAGCAATGGCCCGCTTCCGCTTCTTCCCAAACTGCCCCAGTATCCAGTCCGTTTGCAACCACTCAGGGCGGCTGCCTTTCCCAATCATGGCTGAATAGCTGCTCCAGGGCCATTGCTCGACATCCTTCACCCTGCCCGCCCGCACAGGATTCAGCACAACATAGCGCGAGAGTTCAAGCAGATAACTTTCCTTCTCCACCAGAATGGCTTTGTATCGCCCCTGATAGACATGTCCAACACGATTGTGCGCACGATTGAAGGTTTGGGTATAGACGCCATTCAACTGCCGCATGCCCCTGGACAGATTTCCTTCCAGCGTTTCCACAACGATATGATAGTGGTTGTCCATCAGGCAATACGCATGACAAACCCAGTTGAATCGTTTACAGACTTGGCCAAACAGTGTCAGCCAATTGACACGATCAGCATCATCCAGATAAATTTCTTCCCTGCGATCCCCTCGGGAGGTCACATGATACAACCCCCCAGGGAATTCAATTCTTAGCGGTCTTGCCATTGTTAGTTTCCAGATTTCAATATTGTGCAGGATAAAGTATTGTTCATGGCAAGACAAGACTTGACCCCTTGCTTGTGCTACCAGCATGATATTTCAACCAATTTTTATCGCATTCTTGACTTAGCCGGTATTATGATCTAGCTTTCATATCTGTCTAAATCTAGTTAGAGCGTAACACCCATGGAATTTTTGTCACTTTTCCGAATGCCAACCCCGATGAAAATTACTGGGCGCTCTTCCAGCATCACAAACGCATTCATCAATTCTATAATTCCGGTCGTGCCGCCCAGCGCGGAAGAAGTTAAGCAGGCATTGAAGATACTCGGAATGACCCCTGAAACATTTCAGTGCGCATACTGTGGCGGCGTAGCTTCGGAATGGGATCACCTCCGCCCGCTCGTCAAAGACAAAAAGCCAACTGGGTACATTTCAGAAATTCACAACCTTGTACCATCCTGCGGAAAGTGCAATCAATCCAAGGGCAACAAGGAATGGAAAACCTGGATGCTTAGTACCGCGAAGCTATCACCCTCAGCGCGCGGCATTAAAGACATACCAGAGCGAATCAAACGCCTGGAGGCTTACGAGAATTTCAAGGCTCCAACGAAAATGGATTTTGCTGCCATTGTTGGGCCTGATGCGTGGGCACAGCACCAAAATAATCTAGAACGAGTTCAGTCACTCATGCGCGAATCACAGGCACTCGCCACAAAAATTAATACCAAGGTGGCCAATGCTTACAAAGTACTCTAACCATCGCTTTGAGTCTGACGGCTTACCCTTCCGCTACGCTCCAAGGCAAGCCGCGGCTCAAGCGAAATGTTAAAACGGATGAAAACTACCGTTACACAGATCAAATGAGATTTTCACATCTCTGCCAATTTTCGCCGTTAGAAATCCGTAACATGCACAAGAACCAAAAGATAGCAGATGGCCAATAGATCTCCAGAGCAAGGTCTTATTGATGAATTTGTTGCCCATCTTAAGCAGCATAAAGACGATAATTTAAGAATTGAAACAGTCATTAACACTAGCTGTAAATCTAAGAATTATGCTGATGTAGAGTTCAGATCGGCAGCAAACTTGCACTGGGTAATTGAGGCAAAGAGCGACGAATCAAAGGACAGACACAACACAATCCATAAAATATTCGGCGAGCTACTGAAGGAGACTGGCAAAACCAGTCGCTCTGATTGTTGCTATGCGATTCTGATACCTGAGTCGGCAGTAGGATTTTATAGTCGGGCCTTTCAGTCGATAGCCCGAGAGAAATTTCTTGGGTTTGGCGAGCTAATTCCAATCGATACAGTGTTCACCAGCAGCGCAACAGGCATAGGACAGCTTTCATGGGAGTCACTGTATGATGACTACAAACCCTAACAATCGCAGTCTTGGAGACGGCTTTTTCATTGCGACTTCGCCTCCATTATAAAGCCGCGCGTGCTGCGGGCGTTATACGCCGATGAAACTAATGTTCGCATTTGTATCGAAGTAAATTTTAATTGTTTTATCACCAAAAATTTTCGCAAAAGAATATAAGGAACTGAAAGGCATGAGCGGAGGGCAAACCAAAAATGCCGCGTTAACAACAGCCTTAGCCTTTCATTACCAAGTACTGATTGGCTTGGATAAATGCTTTTCGCTTGATGAAGGCCAGTCGGTTTGGTTTGAAAAAGACGGTGACGTTAGCCTGATTTCGCCAGATGCTTTGGCATCTACTCAAACCGAAGTAAAAGACTACGCCGCACCACTCACTGACCACCACGAAAATCTGTGGAAAACACTCAAGAACTGGCTGACCCCAGAGTTTGACCATACCCAATACGGGGTTTTAGTGCTGCACACCACTCAAGCATTTGGCGCAACAACTCGCCTAAAGGACTGGAATAAACAAAGTGACATGGAGCGTTTGAAAGTGCTAAAAGCTATTTTTTCAGAACGTACCGAAGAGCAGGTTAATGCCAATAAACCATCAGAAATCGTAAAGTTGCAGAAAACGGTGATGATAGACACTGCCCATCAAGATTTGATGACTGTCCTCGCCAAAGTAGTGCTGCATGTTGAATCTGAAGATTTAGACGCACTAATGCATACGGGGTCAGGTCTTGATACAATACACTCCACCCCAGCTATTTTATCAATCCAACCGACAATCGCATCATGCAACCCGCATTCATCCACCGTATCTTTCATTGGATGCAGAAAGGGGTTCAGCTCCAGCATCACAAAACATAAATTGGAATCGCTCATTCCAAGCCCAGCCCTGGACGCCGGTCTTCATTTGCCCGCCCCATGATTCGCGTTCAGTTCGTCTCATTCGCTAGCTCCACACTCCCAGCTTATTTCGAGGAACAACAGGTGGGTGATCTGTCCGATGTAGTCGCCGCAGGCACTGCCCTGGTCACGCAGGAGATTGGCATAGCTCCAGACTTCGGAAACGATTGATTCGCGGGTCATTCTTCATCTTTCATGCGGATATCATGCCGCAGCAGCGTTTCGCTGTATGCCAGAAAGTCATTCAGGTGGCGGGTAATGATGCTGACCACGATTGGCAGATGCAGGCTTTGGTAATCGTGCACCGCGATATTGCGAAACCCCACCATCCGCTTGAGCACGCCCGCCAGTTCCTGGTGATCCATCCTCCCTGCTGTAACAGGCTGAACACATCCCGCGCACTTTGGGGAACCCCCAGGCGCTCCCGCCGGATCAGGTAATATCCCATGTCCAACGCTGCCTCGCAGGCACGCTGGATATTGAGAATGGTGGCATCCTGACGGGTGAGATCGCTGACAAAACCGTCCGGATTCGCCTCGTACTCCTCGCGCGCCCGTGCCACACAGCGTTCTATGGCCGCCGCCTTGTTGATCAACACATCATCGGTCATATATCCGGCCCCGTTGTACGATATCCGCCAGCAATCCGGCGCGCGCCCGATCCAGCTCCACTTTCTCGCTGAGCATGGCCGCCTCAAACAGTGCGGCCCGATAATCCGCCGCCCACCAGCGTTGCCCGGTGGTGAAAATCTGGTGTTGCATCACCGTGGATGCGGCACGCACGTCCAGCAGGTCCACCGGGCACCCGGCCAGCTCACTCAGTTCACTTGCCAACTCCCACAGCTGCAGCGGATCGGCGTAACCCTCGACCAGCACCGCCAGATCAAGATCGCTCTCCGCCGTGGCCGTGCCTTGCACCCGGCTACCAAAGGCATAAATGGCGAGCAGCCCGGTCAGTCGTGACCGAAGGTGATCGATGATGGGTTCAGGTTGTGGCGGCATGATGGTGACAGGCAACAAAGATAAGAGAGGGCTGGAGGAAAAATATCATATCCCGGCTTTTTAACCATGTGGCAGACAGTCGCATAATGCAGCGCGCATCCATCCGCTATCGCTTTCATTGTATATTTATCTGTTCAATCCGTTAAAGGCTGCAAAAAAGAAAACAGCCCCTAACGGGCTGGCTCATTATACTGCGGGGCGCGGTGGCCTATGCGAAATCAAACAATGCCGCCGTGACCATCATACCCACGTTCGGCCGAAAAAATGGGGGCTGTCACTGTGTGGGATGCACTGGCACACCGGTTTTTGTTATGCGAGGCAATTTGCTGGCAGCGGCCGAAATTCGACGGTGCGCGAGCGCACCCTACCACTGCCGGTCTACTCTCCTGTCATCATATGCAGGAACATTGGCTCTGTGCAGTTACTGATGCTCGCCAATGCGAGATTATTTGTGCAGAGAACCACTCAGAAATGAAAAATTGTGGTAACTATTCAGCGTATTCTTTCTCTCAGTCATTCTGCAACATAAAATCAGGCAGTTTCCCAGCGAAGAGCAGGGAAAGCGCCTCGGAAGCAG
>NZ_FNOY01000115.1 GCF_900107165.1 Nitrosomonas halophila | reverse complement strand
GAAGTGCGCGACCGGCTGCATGCCTCCGCCTTGAGCCTGTCCGGCGGGCAGCAGCAGCGGCTCTGCATTGCACGCGCACTGGCCCTGGACCCGGCCATCCTGCTGATGGACGAACCCTGCAGCGCGCTCAAGGAATAAAAGGGGACGCTTCCCTTTACGAAAAGGGTGGAGTAGAGAGTAAGCTTTTGCCTGCCCTCCCTCATTAAACCGGAAAGAAAAAGGGTAGGAAGAATAAAAGGGGACGCTTCCCTTTGCGCGCAAATAGGGGTCATAACAAATAGGGGTCAGGTCGCTAATAACGAATAATAAGTGAATACTGCAAAGCGGGATCTGGCTCAGAATCAAGCATCCTTGGTTTTTTGAGCGAGGTGTTCGGGGTCGGGCCAAGTTAAGTATCTGGAAATATTAAATAAATATGTGAAATTACCCCTCAAAATAGGCTGTGGGCAGATTTTTGAGGGTAAAATCAGCAAGATGAAAGGGTCAGGTCGATAATAAATAAAACTACGTGTATACTACAACCTATGTCAAGACCACTCCGTTTAGAATTCCCCAATGCGCTTTATCACGTCACGTCGCGCGGGGATCGCCGTGAAAACATTTATGAAGATGACGATGACCGGCTAAGGTTTCTGGAAATCCTTGGAACGGTTGTTGCGGATTATAACTGGCTGTGTCACGGCTATTGCCTGATGGATAATCATTATCACCTTATCATTGAGACGCTGGATGGCAATCTGTCAAAGGGCATGCGTCAGCTCAATGGCGTTTATACGCAGGCGTCGAATCGCCGGCATGGGCGCAGCGGCCATCTTTTTCAGGGACGTTACAAAGCCATCCTGGTGGATAAGGATCATTATCTGCTCGAACTCTCCCGCTATGTTGTTTTGAACCCGCTCAGAGTCAAAGGCATAGTCAATCGGCTGGAAGACTGGCCATGGAGCAGTTATCCGGCCATGGTGGGCGATGCACCCAAACCCAAGTGGCTGACAACGGAGTGGATATTATCGTTATTCGCCAAGCGAAAAAAGCTTGCAATGGCACGATACCAGCAATTTATTCAGGAAGGCGTGCAGCATCCCCCTGAAATATGGTCGAATCTGAAAGGACAGATATACCTAGGGGATGAAGCTTTCGTAACTGAAATGCAGAAAAGGATAGGAAAGGAAAAAGACGATATCAATATACCCCAGCAGCAAAAACGGCCAATGGCAAAGCCTTTGTCCGAGATTGCCGCGCAACACAAAGATCGCAACACGGCGATCATCGCTGCTTACAAAACAGGTGCCTACAGCCAACGAGAAGTCGGAGAGTTTTATCAATTGCACCCCACGACGATAGGGGTTATTGTTCGTAAGAACAAGGATGCTTGATTCTGAATCGGATCCCGGTTTGTAGTATCTACTTGTTATTCGTCTATCGCGACCTGACCCCGTAATTTGACTCGTATTTTGGTCGCGTCTCTTGTTGAAGGAGGAAGATTAACCATGCGCACCTTCGCACAGAAACCCAAGACAACTCAGCAGATTAGATCTGCCAAGCCTGCGATACCCGGTCGAGCCTACTTTTTCAGCCGAATATCGGTGCATCCAAGATCGTCGACAAAAATTCAGGCGAATTTGACGGTAAATGCTTCAGGAGACATATACGAGCAGGAAGCAGAGCGCGTCTCCGAGCGGGTGATGCGCATGCCTGAACCACAGCTGCAGCGCGCTTGTCCCGCCGGTAGAGGGGGCCCAGGGTGTGAGGAGAAGGAGGGAGGAATGGTGCAGACCAAACCCATCGGAGATCAGATCACCCCTTTGGTGCGGCGGCAGGGGGCGCAAGAAGCAGAGAGGCCAGTGCATGCAAAAGCACAAGGGGGCATTTCGCCGGTTCCAGCTGATTTTGAATCGGAGTTAGACAGACTGTACGGCGGTGGGCATCCGTTATCGAAAGCAACGCGTGATTTTTTTGAACCGCGGTTCGGATGGGATTTCAGCAATGTAAGGGTTCACAGTAACGCGCATGCCAATCAACTGGCGCGCCGTGTCAGTGCTAAAGCATTTACGTACGGCAACAATGTCGTATTCGGAGCTGGCGAATATGCACCGGAAAGCCCGGATGGCATGAGATTACTGGGGCACGAGCTGACGCATGTCGTGCAGCAGAGCAGTCTACCGACACGCGCTGCTACGGCCGGAATGGTGCAACGGTTTGAAATCAGGACCCACGGTACTGCGCCGCATGGGTGGACCAATGTTCCAGATGAGGAGGTCGCCAGATTAGCACGCGCTCAAGATATTGTCTTCAGGGTTATCCATTGGAGGGATTGTAAGGCATATTTCCGGGATAACACGCCCGGTGGAACAGACAGCACCGCGCAAGAGCTCTATAACAATGTGGATCTATGGAAACATCCCAGCCAAAGCAGGCAGCTTTACGGAGAAGCAGAAAGACCCGGTTCCAGTATTGCTTATACACAACATGCCTATGACGTAGGTGCATGGACGCTTGCAGGTACATTTATACATGAGTTGATGCATAACGGCGGGCAAGCGGACGAAGAGGCTTGTGAAAATGCTCTGCATCCGTGCGGAAGATTACCGCAAGTGCCTGTGGGTGAACGCGATGCCGGAGGCATTGCGCCTGTTCGGCCGGGTTTGCGATTCTTTATGTCGGAAGTCAGAAGGATGCTGGGTGATCCAAATTACACGTTTGTGGATTTTGTCGGCCCAAGGGCGGTCGGTTGCCTCTATGGCCGGATAGCTGTCAATTCCTCCCACCGCTTTTGGCAAACCGCTTATACGGCACAGGTGCGCAATCTCGCAGAAGCAGCAGTAGATCAATGTTCCCGCAGATAAAGCGGAAAGGAAATCCATTCGTCCCCGGCCAGATGACGCTGCCAACGAATTCCGGGCACGCCAGTTAAGCAGTTTTTTTCATGTTCGCTACCGCTACTTCATGTTGACTGGGTTTTTTGTATCCCCGGTATTAATGCAGACGATAGTTGTCATAAAACCGCAATAATCAGGCTGAGCCGCATGGCGGGTTGGGGGCGCTGATGCCGTTCCTGTTTAAGTTTGCCAACAAAGTATTAAGATTCTTGTCAGTCGCGTGTGGTTTCAAAAATCAGATTCAGGCGAATGTCGTGCAGTTGCAGAAGACATTGACGCCGTGTATCCGCACTGGGGTTCTCCGCTCCGATGAAGAATACCGGAATGAAATCTCCAAAGCGGCGTGCCGTGTCAAAACGACCCTCGATGGCCGAGGCCACATGCGCGACATCCTCGGCCGTGAGAGTAAGAGGCAATCCGCTGGTTCTCCAGGGATAGTCACGTGCGCCATCCGTCGCCGATTCGCGAAAGCTGATCGTCCGGCCGTCGACAACGATCGGGCGCGCCGGTATCGCGGCATGTGCTGTATCGCTTGCCGAATCGGCCGGCCGCATTCCGGACAGGGCCCCACCATTAAGCGACATCCCGGCAACGAACCGGCCATGATCACCCGATTGTGGCGCAGGGCAATTGATGGTCTGCCCATATGATCGGGTTGCACCGCTAACAAAGGCGCCCACCAGCTGACTGGGTGCCTGCTCGCGGATGGGTTCCAGTCCAAAAACCAGCCAGCCATGATGATCGATTGCCACATTGCTGCGGCAGCGGGGACGCTCACCGTCCGGTTGGGACGCACTTTCATACCCGACAACGACGGCATCGGGCGACAGATCCTGGAAAACGGGTGGTGCAAGGCCGGATGTATTCACGCCGCACAATATCCCAGGCGGCTGTGTCGCCTCCCTGACATAAAGTTGCTGGCGACCAGTGGGCTCTAGCTGCACGATCTTGCGCACACCACCTGGTCCACAGGCAGTCAGAGCCAGCAACGACAGAACAGTCCCGATAATCGAAATTTTGTAGGCCATTGAATATCCTGGTGGGTTGACGCCAATCTTACTGCATTCCCGATGACCAAAATTTGGTTGGCATGCAATCATATCAAAATATCAGCACAAAGGCCCCGCAGACAACGTGCTGCCATGAGATCGTTGGTGCGGCAATTCCGGCTGAAGTTACTCTGTTGCGGCTATTTTGCAGTATTTGTCCGTTCTGCCGCCTATCCTGAGCATACAGAGGGATCAGACTTTTTGAACATATGTGACGCATTATTATTGAGCCAGGCCGGGGGTAGGGTAATCATCCAGTGTTTCCAAACAGCTTCAGAGTCAGTATATTAAATTGCCTCAATCCACGGCGGCGCCGGAGACTTTTTAACGAACAGCTATTCTTCTGCGCCGGAACAGGCCGCGGCTTAACCCAACTTCGTGACCCTATCTCAAACATCCCCAATTTTTCAACAAGTTAAAATTTTCAACTGGAGTCGGTTGGCACTACGGATTTTTTTCTGTC
>NZ_FNOY01000090.1 GCF_900107165.1 Nitrosomonas halophila | reverse complement strand
GGGCAGAGAGCAATGGCCGATGTTATCCGTCAATGACTTGGTAACAGCATTAGCTCATATGCTGCCTCGAAGACAGCTCACAGCCGAGGAATTGGCTGAAATTATTCACAAGCGGCATCAGAGGAGATCCAGCGCAAAGCAGTCTTCTGTCAGGCAAAATAGGGCTCTGGAATAATCTGACAAAGTAGAATTAGTCTGACCCTAATTAATTTAGGTAACTTTCTGGAATCAGTGAACAAAAGTCAATCGGGTGATTCAAATAGGTGTTGATGTCTATAAGAGTGACATCGGCAGCAAGCAGAGTAGAAACTGCATATTTGGATATAACTGCTACACATGAGCAATTGGAGAAAATTATGATTCGCCAAGTACCCGAAGTGCTATTTAAAACGCGTGTTCGTGACCAATCAATCGGAGGTGATAATCCTTTTCGATGGCAAGACGTGACATCCAGCGACATATTCAAAGGCAAAAATGTGATTGTTTTTGGTTTGCCGGGTGCCTTCACGCCTACTTGTTCGAGTACCCATTTGCCGGGTTATGAAGTTAAATATGATCAATTGAAGGCAAAAGGAATCGATGAAATATACTGCCTCAGTGTTAACGATGCCTTTACAATGTTTCAATGGTCAAAAAATTTGGGAATACAGAATGTAAAAATGTTGCCTGATGGCAACGGTGATTTTACTCGCTTGTTGGGTATGCTGGTCAGGAAGGAAAATCTCGGTTTTGGTTTGCGTTCCTGGCGCTATTCCATGCATGTCGTGAATGGCGAAATTCAACAAATGTTCATCGAACCGGGTTTTATGGATAACTGTCCGGATGATCCGTTTGAAGTTAGCGATGCCGACACAATGCTTAATTACCTAAGCAAATAAATCGTCCGGGTTTAGATGTGACTGTTACCAAGATTTGGATAGGCACTAGGAGGCTGTCCGAGAATAGCAGATCCACTGCGGACGAACCTGCCAGGCTGGATTTTTCGATCCTTTTCGTTGAATAGAGCTACTATTCGCCTCAAATGATCGCAAATTCTCACTCAGCCAGCCCCACCCTCGCTACGATCGCTCTCGGACAGCCTCCTAGCCATTGAGATCGCGCACCATATTCGTTATGCCTGCGCCCGTTCAAACCAGCGCACCACCTGTTGCCAGTGATGCTCACCGTAGTGGCGGATGAATCGATGCGTTTCTTCATGGTTGCGTTCACGCAATATTGCCAGCCGCTGTTCAATATATTCTTTGGTTAATGCGATGCGGCATTCCTGTTCGATGCAATGCCGCCACTCATCGAATGTTTCGGGTATATGGGTGCTCATAAATGACTCTCGCTGTAAAAATTAAGAAAATTCCGCTCAGCCAGTTTCGCTCTTGTTACGATCGCTATTCTCGGACAGCCTCCTGGCTGAAACCAACAAACCTTTTGTCATTACAACGCCAATCCAGCGAATAGCGGATACAACCCAGATATGCTGATTGCTGTCAGTTAAACCATTTGATAAATGTTATGTTATAACATATCATAAATATGGTCTATTAAATTTAAATGATCTGGCGCCACCGATCATGACTCAAGATATAAGAAATGAAAAAGTTAACTGTTGGTGTTGATAGCAATCAGTGACTATGGATATTTTCACAATATTCGCCACATTGATTGCATGTTTGCTGGTTGTGTCGGTGGCCGCATGCTCCGCTTTTGTGCTGTATATCAAAGACAGTAGATTGAAAGTCTGGATGCCGCGGCTTATCGCTGGGGCGGTGGGTGTTTTGCTTGGTGATGCTTTTCTGCATCTCCTGCCCGATGCGATGGCGTTATCTAAAAATACCGGCACAGTATTTATTTGGGCGCTGACAGGCATGCTTTGTTTCTATGGCATCGAACAATATCTTCACTGGCGACATGACCACAGCATGGCAATGCGGACTGTCCATTCACCTTCGGCCGCCTCATTCGCCAAAATGAATCTGCTCGGCGATGGCATTCATAATTTTATAGACGGGGTGCTCATTGCAGCCAGTTTTCTAGCAGATCCGATGTTGGGAATCACCACAACCCTTGCCATTATGGTGCATGAGATACCACAGGAGATTTCTGATATCGCGGTGTTGATACAGGGTGGTTATGCAAAGAAACAGGCGGTCATTCTTAATATGCTCTGTGCGTCTGCATGCATTGCTGGTGCCATGGCGACCTTACTGGCTGCCCATGTGATGACATTGAGTCTAAGTGCCTTGCTGGCCACTGCCGCTGGCGGTTTCATTTATATTGCCACGACCGATCTGATGCCCCTCCTGCGACAGTCAAGAATGAAACTCGCGTTGCCAGTGCATGCAGCGGCTACCGCAGCGGGAGTCTTTTCGATGCAAGCTCTTCTATGGCTAGAAGCATTTATATAATTGAAGAATGAGTACGTATTTGACATCAAAATACTTGTGCTCGTGCCGGCAGGGTGGCAAGGCAGCATTGTTCAATTACATTCTTGATAGATTCAGTGTATTGCCCTGATATTTTTGATTGGAAAATTTTTGATAGATCCATTGGTGAGAGTGAGTCTAATGGGTATTAATAATTAATAGGTTGAGATTTAGATGTTTTTCCTGGAAGCCTTGGTTGCACGAAGTATCAAAGAAATTGTTCCGGCAACAAGGGGCAATCAGCCACGTATATTGGAAATTCTTCATGACTGAGAGCCCGATCCGGTTGTACAACACGCTGACAAAAGTGAAGGCGCCGTTGCAGACCACTGTGCCGGAGCGGGTTACGATGTACGTGTGCGGCCCCACAGTTTACAACTATGCCCATATCGGCAATGCGAGGCCTGCAGTCGTGTTTGATGTGCTGGCGCGACTGCTGCGCCTGCATTATCCCAAGGTCGGGTATGCCCGCAATTTCACCGATATCGATGACAAGATCAATGCGGCAGCTGCCGAGGCCAGGCTGCCCATTCAAGCCGTCACGTCCCGCTATATCGATGCGTACCATGAGGATATGCAGGCACTGGGCGTGCTTCCGCCAGATCATGAACCGCGTGTGACCGAACATATCCCGGAGATCCTCGATCTGATACAGCGCTTGATTCTCCGGGGTCACGCCTATGTGGCACAGGCGCATGTTTTGTTTCATGTGTTGTCTTATCCGCAGTATGGGCAGTTATCCCGCCGCCAGCCCGAGGCGATGCAGGCGGGTGCTCGCATCGAAATTGCGCCTTACAAGCGCGATCCTCTGGATTTTGTGCTCTGGAAGCCCTCGACACCCGACCAGCCGGGCTGGGACAGCCCCTGGGGCCGGGGTCGTCCAGGCTGGCATATTGAGTGTTCGGCAATGATCGGGCGCTACTTTGGTGGCACCCTCGACATTCATGGCGGTGGGCAGGATCTCATATTTCCTCACCACGAGAACGAAATTGCGCAGGGTACTTGCGCGCACGATGGCCGCCTTTATTGCCGCACCTGGGTACACAACAGTTTCGTGACCGTAGAAGGCCAGAAAATGTCGAAATCACTCGGCAATGTATTGCTGGTGCGTGATCTGTTGGAGCAGGCACCGGGTGAAGCCATCCGCCTGGCATTGTTGACGACGCACTATCGCCGTCCGCTGGATTGGGGGGGAGAGCGACTTGTCACTGCGCGTCGCTCCCTTTTGCGGTGCTACGCCAGCCTGGCCAAAGTGGCATCGCTTGCGCCTGCCAGCACAAGCGAGGTGGATGAAAGGGTATTGGATGCGCTGCGCAATGACCTCAATACACCCTTGGCGATAACCCGCTTGCATGAGCTGGCGAACGTGCTGGATGCCGCTGACAGTGTTGCCAAGCAAGCGATGGCCAAGGGTCGGCTGCTGGCATCCGCCAATTTGCTGGGACTTTTGCAACAGGAACCCTTGCCAGCCGTGCAGGCGCTTCAGTGCGAGCAACAACCATTGACACTTTCGGTGGCAGATATTGAATTACTGCTGGCCGAACGTGATCAGGCACGGTGCGTGCGAGATTTTCAGCGTGCCGATGCGATCCGCATCGAGCTGGAGGCCGCAGGGGTTGCCATTGCTGACAGCCCGCAAGGCAGTACCTGGCAGCGGATTAACGTGCAATCAATATGAGGCAGTGGTTTGCCAGGGCGGTGCTTTTGCTTATCCGGGCTTATCAGCTCGGCACCAGTCCTATGCTAGGCCGCAGTTGCCGTTTTTATCCATCTTGTTCGCAGTATGCGCTGGAGGCGGTACAAAACCACGGTGGACTGAAAGGTATCTGGCTTGCAATCCGTCGCATCGGACGCTGCCATCCATGGCATCCGGGTGGCTATGATCCTGTCCCGCCAACGGAAACAAAGCGTCAGGCAAAAAAAACATCAGACGGCAGGGCAGGTACTGAATTATGACGAATAATCCAATTTGTGGCGCGATTGCCATTACCTTGCCGGATGGGTCGGTACGCACTTTCCCGGGACCTGTCAGCGTGCTCGAGGTGTCGGCATCGATCGGCGCACAGTTGGCCAGAAACACTGTGGCAGGTATTGTCAACGGTCGGCTGGTCGATGCCTCGGATATGATCGACTGCGATGCCAGCCTGCAGATCATCACGCCAAATGACCCGCAAGGCGTGGAAATCATCCGTCATTCCAGCGCCCATCTGGTTGGGCATGCCGTCAAGCAATTGTTTCCGAATGCGAAGATGGTGATCGGCCCGGTCATCGACGAAGGATTTTATTACGATATTGGATACGAGCGCCCCTTTACGCAGGAGGATCTGGCCGCCATTGAGGCGCGCATGCGGATTTTGATTGCCAAGGGCTACGCCGTGATCAAGCGTATGACGCCGCGCGATGAGGCCATCCGTATCTTTCGTGCGCGTGGTGAAGACTATAAGTTGCGTCTGATTGAAGATATGCCGGAAGTGGATGTCATGGGGTTGTATTTTCATGAGGAATACGTCGACATGTGCCGTGGTCCGCATGTGCCCAATACATGTTTTCTCAAGCATTTCAAACTTACCAGATTGTCCGGCGCCTACTGGCGCGGCAATGCCAGCAACGAGCAGTTGCAGCGTATCTATGGCACGGCGTGGGCGGATAAGAAAGCGCTCGACGCTTATATCGAGCGCATGGAGGAAGCGGAAAAACGGGATCACCGCCGTCTTGGTCGTGAACTGAATCTGTTTCACTTTCAGGAAGATGCACCGGGTGCCGTATTTTGGCACCCGCGTGGCTGGACAGTGTTTCAACAGCTGATTGCCTACATGCGGCGCCGTCAGCAGGAAGCCGGGTACGTCGAAGTCAATACGCCGGATGTCATGGATCACAGTCTCTGGGAGATTTCGGGACATTGGCACAGCTATCGTGATCATATGTTCACCACGGCCACCGAGGATGGACGCGTACTGGCCCTCAAGCCAATGAATTGCCCGGGCAGTGTGCTGCTGTTTCGGCATGGACTTAAAAGTTACCGTGATTTGCCGATACGCATGGCCGAATTTGGGAAAGTGCATCGCTACGAACCGTCCGGAGCGCTGCATGGCCTACTGCGAGTGCGTCATTTCACGCAGGACGATGCACACATTTACTGCACGCTACCGCAGATGCATAGGGAATGCCAGGAGATTGTCGCGCTGGTGCTCGATATTTACTGTCAGTTCGGATTTTCCGATGTATGCATCAAACTCTCAACTCGCCCTGACCACCGTATGGGGGATGATGCCACCTGGGCGCTGCTTGAAAATGCATTGATCGAATCTCTGCATGACATGGCTTTGCCGTATCAGATCAATCCCGGGGAAGGGGCCTTTTATGGGCCGAAACTCGAATTCGTGCTGCGCGATGCGATAGGACGTGACTGGCAATGCGGTACCCTGCAGGTCGACATGAATTTGCCCGAGCGTTTTGGCATTGCCTATATGGATGAAGATGGCCAGCGCAAACGTCCTGTTATGCTGCATCGTGCCCTGTTTGGTTCACTGGAGCGCTTCACCGGAATCCTGATCGAGCAGTATGCCGGCAAGTTGCCCGCGTGGCTGGCGCCCGTTCAGGTGGTGGTCTTGTCCATTACCGAGCAGGTTGCGGCTTACGCACAAGACGTGACCCGCGTACTGCTGGGCAGCGGTCTGCGCGCCGAAGCCGATGTCAGCAACCAAAAGATCGGCTATAAAATTCGTGAGCAGACGTTGCTTCGTATTCCTTTTCTGTTGGTGGTCGGCGCCAGGGAGGCGAGTGCTGGTCGGGTTGCTATGCGTACTCGGGAAGGCCGAGATCTGGGTGTCTTGCGCATCACCGATGCCATCAATCTGCTGATCAAAGAGACCCAGGCACCCGATCTTGCCGCGCGAGACGCCGACCGGCTTGGTTTGCTGCAACGTTTGCGCACCATTGATGGGACAGATGTTCCGGCTGACCCGCGTGAGCGGTGCTCATGAGAGATTTGAACGACACGGTCTTGCGCTTAACGTGCCGGCATGCAGACCTGCTCGTATGCGGAGGTACCGTACTGACCCCCAATGGTGCAGAAGTGATCGACATTGCCTGTATTGCGGGACGCATCATTGCCATGGGTGATCTGGCAGGCAGCTGGACGGCGGAGACGGCCATTGCGGCGTCGGGTTTGCACGTACTGCCCGGCGTGATTGATTCCCAGGTGCATTTCCGCGAACCGGGGCAGACACATAAAGAAACATTGGCATCCGGCACGCGTGGCGCGGTATTGGGGGGCGTCACGGCCATATTCGAGATGCCGAACACACAGCCGCTTACACTGTATCAACGTGATCTTGAGGATAAAATGCACCGGGCTGCTGGCCGGGCCTGGTGCGACTACGCCTTTTACATTGGCGGTTCGGCGGCAAATACGCAGCACTTGGCCGCACTTGAGGATTTACCTGGATGCGCCGGTATCAAGGTATTCATGGGCAGTTCGTTTGGGGATCTGCTGGCGGACGACGATGCGGTGTTGGAGCGGATACTGTGTCAGGGTAGTCGGCGCCTGGCAGTGCATGCCGAGGATGAGGCACGGCTTCGCCAGCGTAGGGCTATCGCTGAAGCGAGCGGTGATGTGCGGCAACATCCCATCTGGCGTGATGAACGCAGCGCGCTGATGGCTACCGAACGTATCGTGCAACTTGCCGCCAAGACCGGAAGACGGTTGCATATTCTGCATGTTTCAACGGCAGAAGAAATGGCCTATCTGGCCCAGCACAAATGTCGTGTGAGTGTCGAGGTGCTGCCTCATCATCTGACGCTGTGCGCGCCGGAATGCTATCAACATCTCGGCACGCTGGCTCAGATGAACCCGCCGGTGCGTGATAGGCGTCATCAGGATGCTTTATGGCAGGCTGTTCGTACCGGTGTGGTGGATGTCCTGGGCAGCGACCACGCGCCACACACTTTGGAAGAAAAAGCACGCCCCTATCCACAGTCGCCCAGCGGCATGACTGGCGTGCAAACCTTGCTGCCGATTATGCTGGATCATGTGCATCATGCGCGATTGAGTCTGCAGCGCCTGGTTGATCTGACCAGTAGTGGCCCTGCACGAATCTTCGGCATAGAAGGGAAGGGCAGAATCGCTCTGGGATACGACGCGGATCTGACCATGGTTGATCTGCATGCCCGGCGTGAAATCAGCAACCGCTGGATTGCCAGCCAGTGCGGCTGGACGCCTTACGATGGCAGCCGCGTCATTGGCTGGCCCATTCATACTGTCGTTCGGGGCCATGTCGTGGTTCGGGATGAAGAACTCTGCGATGCTTTACCCCAGGGGCAGCCGGTACGATTTCTCGAATCACGCAATGCCGCACAGCCACCATGCCTTTAAATTCTCAAGGAAGTGCAATGATGAAAGCATCCTCTCAAATAAAACCACCAGTTGTATTCCATACACGGGAATCCATCGAACAGGTCGAGGAAGGTCGGCAGCTGGCACCAAAATTTGATGATCAGGGATTGATTGTGTGTGTCACGCAGGATGCCTCGAGTGGTCAGATACTCATGGTGGGCTACATGAATGCCGAAGCCTTGGCCAAGACCATCGAGACGGGCGAGGCGCATTATTGGAGCCGTTCGCGCCAGGTGCTATGGCATAAAGGTGCGACCAGTGGCCTTGTGCAACAGGTTGAAGAACTGTTGATTGATGATGATCAAGATGCCATCTGGCTGCGTGTCAAGGTCAGCGGTTCGGGTGCCAGCTGCCATGTGGGTTACCGATCCTGCTTCTATCGCAAAATACCGATTGCAGAGAAAGGATATGATAGTCAGCATCTTGTCTATACAGAGCTGGAAAAAACTTTTGATCCCAAAGAGGTTTATGGCGATGTGCCCAACCCCACCAAGCTGTGAGTGGCCTGCGCATGCTCAGCCCGGAAGCGTCAGCTGAGGGCGATAGGTCGTGAGCGGGTGATATAGCGCAGCCTTGCTGTGCTATGGCAGCTACAGGTCAGTTTCTGAAACTGAAACTGGTACTGATACTAATAGGAAAAAAGGAGTGTCTCCTTTTGCTTTTTTATTTCCATAACTAAAGTTTCGGGGTTTGAGAAATTCGATTAACTAGTTGATACTATGATGATAGTAGTGCCCTAAAAGGGTATAGTATCGCTTATCTTGAAATATTATTCACATCCTAACCCAAGTTCGCTGCTTTTTCCTTTAAAAACACTCAAAATCCTCCATTTTTGCCCTGAATCAGCAAATAATCCCTTTATAATATCAATAGCGATTATTTCTACCGAGCGATGTAGCGCAGACATAGGGGACAGGTCGAGAATAAAGAAAAATTGGCTCCTCGGCAGAATTTGTGGGTAACCGAAAGCGCCTTTTGTAAGACCATGGCCGGTGATAGTGGAGCACCCCGCCCAATCTCTGAGAAGAT
>NZ_FNOY01000074.1 GCF_900107165.1 Nitrosomonas halophila | reverse complement strand
GCCACCCGGTCCAACCGGGCAGCCAGCAAAAAACCACTTTCTTTGTAAGCCTACTTCCTCAACATATTCAGTGTCAAGAAATTTAAGGAGTGGAATAATAATACATTCTGGCCTTAGAAAAACCCCATCCAGCTTTCCCGTCTATTCGGTAGTTTCTTCTTCGGTTAAGTTATCGCCTACATAGATATCATTCGCCGATAATCTTTGTTTCTTGCGAAGATTATGAAATGAAAGCCCAGTGCCTGCAGGAATCAGTCTGCCTACAATCACGTTCTCTTTCAACCCACGCAAATCATCTTTCTTACCCATAATGGATGCTTCAGTCAGCACGCGAGTCGTTTCCTGGAATGAAGCCGCAGAAATGAACGAATCCGTGGACAGCGACGCTTTGGTAATGCCCAGCAAGACATACTCGTAGGTTGCAGGCAGTTTATTTTCTGCGACCAATTTCTCATTTTCAATCAGAACTTCTGCACGCTCCACTTGCTCACCAGGAATAAAGCTTGAATCCCCGGCATTTGTTATCTGAACCCTGCGTAGCATTTGCCGAACGATGACCTCAATATGTTTATCGTTGATTCTCACGCCCTGCAGACGATAAACATCCTGCACCTCATCGCTGATATAGCGAGCCAGCGCTTCAATACCTTGCAAGCGCAATATATCGCGCGGATCAATCGGCCCGTCAACAATCACCTCTCCCTTGTTGACCACTTGGCCATCATGCGCTGTAACATGCTTATCCTTGGGAATCAGGTACTCATGCGACACCCCATCAAGATCCGTGATCACCAACCGCTGTTTGCCTTTGGTATCCTTTCCGAACGTGACGGTTCCAGTCGCCTCGGCCAGGAAACCAACATCCTTGGGTACTCTCGCTTCAAACAACTCAGCCACACGCGGCAAGCCACCGGTAATATCCCGCGTTTTGGATGTTTCCTGCGGAATACGGGCCAAGACTTCACCTATACCGACCTGCTGCCCATCTCGTACCGTGATAATCGAGCCGACATGGAATGTAATTGTGACAGGCTGGTCGCTGCCTGCAATCTTGATCTCTTCGTTATTTTCATCCAGGAATTTGACCAGTGGCCGCAATCCCTTGCCCTGTGCGACATTACGCCGTTTAGGATCGATCACGACCAAAGTAGCAAGTCCTGTGATTTCATCGATTTGCTTGACAACGGTCGCGCCTTCTTCCACGTTTTCAAAGCGCACCCTGCCCGCATATTCAGCAATGATCGGCCGGGTATGCGGCTCCCATGATGCCAGAATCTGGCCGGCCTTGATTGCATCATTGTCATGAATAAGCAATGTCGCACCATATGGAATTTTATGTCGCTCGCGCTCACGTCCATTTTCATCCTGGATCATGACCTCCCCGCTACGCGAAATCACGATGAGTTCACTGCGCACATTCTTAACATAGCGGATATTGTGTGAATAACGCACAATACCATTAGACTTGCTCTCGACCTGACTGGCCACGATAGTCCTCGAAGCAGCCCCCCCGATGTGGAAAGTACGCATCGTCAGCTGCGTACCCGGCTCGCCGATGGACTGGGCAGCGATGACACCGACCGCTTCTCCCACGTTCACCATCGTCCCTCGTCCAAGGTCACGCCCATAGCATTTTGTACAAAGTCCGTATCGCGTTTCGCAAGTGAGTGGCGTCCGCACTTTCACTTCATCGATCCCGCATGCCTCTATCTTCTCAACCGCTTCCTCATCCAGCATTTCGCCAGCAGGATAAATAACCTGATTGGTATCCGGATCGATAATATCAGTTGCCGCGACACGACCGAGAATACGCTCGCGTAATGGTTCAATGACATCGCCACCTTCAACCAGGGCCTTCATCACGACACCATCTTCCGTGCCGCAATCATCCTCGGTAATCACCAAATCCTGAGTCACATCGACCAGACGACGGGTCAAGTAACCGGAATTGGCGGTTTTAAGCGCAGTATCAGCCAGCCCTTTCCTTGCACCATGCGTCGAAATGAAATATTGCAGAATATTCAAACCTTCACGGAAATTGGCGGTAATCGGCGTCTCGATAATCGACCCATCTGGTTTGGCCATCAATCCTCGCATACCGGACAGCTGACGAATTTGGGCGGCTGAACCCCTGGCGCCAGAATCAGCCATCATGTAGATGGAATTAAATGACTCTTGCATGACCGGTTTACCCTGCTCATCCAACTTGATTTCGCCAGTTTCGCGATCTCTGACCGGCTCGACACTCAATTGATCCATCATGGCCTTGGCTACCTGATCACCAGCACGTCCCCAGATGTCAACCACCTTGTTGTATCGCTCACCTTGCGTCACCAGGCCGGATGTGTATTGATTGGAGATTTCATGCACTTCCTGCTCTGCAGCGTGGATGATCTCCTCCTTCTGGGTAGGTGTCAGCAAATCATCCAGGCCAATTGAGATGCCACCGCGGGTTGCATAGGAGAAGCCCGAATACATGAGTTTATCCGCGAATATAACTGTTTCCCGCAATCCACACCGCCGGAAACTGGCGTTGATAAGCTTGGAAATTTCCTTTTTCTTGAGTGTTTTGTTGATGATTGAGAAAGGCAGTCCCGCCGGCAAAATTTCGGATATCAGTGCCCTGCCAACAGTGGTTTCATAACGTGTTGTGATGGTCTCGACCGCACCTTCTTCTCGCGAGGCATCATTTCTGCTTTCTTTGATCCTGACGACAATTTTGGCATTCAACTCGACCGCTTTGCTATCGTAGGCACGTTTCAGCTCGGAGATATCGGAAAAAATCATGCCTTCGCCTTGCGCCCCAAGTTTTTCGCGCGTCATGTAATAAAGACCCAATACGATATCCTGGGAAGGCACGATAATCGGATCCCCATTCGCAGGAGAAAGGACATTATTGGTTGACAGCATCAGCGTGCGGCATTCCATCTGAGCTTCCAGAGACAACGGCACATGAACCGCCATTTGGTCACCGTCAAAGTCAGCGTTGAATGCAGCACAAACCAATGGATGCAGTTGGATTGCCTTGCCTTCGACCAATACCGGCTCGAATGCCTGAATCCCCAGTCGATGCAAGGTAGGCGCCCGGTTCAGCATCACCGGATGCTCACGAATCACCTCTTCCAGTATATCCCAAACCACAGGACTCTCATTTTCGACTTCCCGCTTGGCGGCCTTAATCGTGCTGGCAATCCCCATTGTCTCCAATTTATTGAAAATAAATGGTTTAAACAGCTCCAGCGCCATTTTCTTAGGCAAGCCACACTGATGAAGCTTGAGCTGCGGCCCGACAACGATCACAGACCGGCCTGAGTAGTCGACGCGTTTCCCCAACAGGTTCTGCCGGAAGCGCCCGCCCTTGCCTTTAATCATATCCGCCAATGACTTCAACGGGCGTTTGTTGGCTCCCGTCATTGCCTTGCCCCGGCGGCCATTATCCAGCAGTGAATCCACTGCCTCTTGCAGCATACATTTCTCGTTGCGCACGATAATTTCCGGTGCGCGAAGCTCCAGCAATCGTTTCAATCGATTATTGCGGTTAATCACACGCCGATACAAATCGTTCAGATCCGAGGTCGCAAAACGGCCACCATCCAGTGGCACCAAAGGCCTCAACTCTGGCGGCAACACAGGCAGAACAGTCAATATCATCCATTCCGGCTTCATGCCCGATCTGTTGAATGCCTCGAGCACCTTGATCCGCTTGGCCATTTTCTTTATTTTGGTTTCCGAGCCTGTAGCCTGGAGCTCCCGACGCAGAGATTCAATCTCAGCCACGATATCCATCGTATTCAACAGGGCACGGACCCCCTCAGCGCCCATCGCTGCGCTGAAATCATCGCCAAACTCTTCCGTCTTGTTTAGATAGTCATCCTCTGTCAAAATCTGTCCGCGGGTAAGCGGTGTCATACCGGGATCCGTGACGACATAGGCCTCGAAATAGAGCACTCGCTCGATATCGCGCAGAGTCATATCCAATACCAGGCCCAAGCGGGAAGGCAATGATTTCAAGAACCAGATATGGGCGACAGGGGAAGCCAATTCGATATGCCCCATACGCTCACGCCGCACTTTGGACAGCGTCACTTCAACGCCACATTTTTCACAGATTACACCGCGATGTTTTAGGCGCTTGTACTTGCCGCACAGGCATTCATAATCCTTGACCGGGCCAAATATTTTTGCACAAAACAAACCATCCCTTTCCGGCTTGAAGGTACGATAATTGATCGTTTCCGGCTTTTTGACTTCACCATAAGACCACGAACGAATTTTTTCTGGAGAAGCCAGACTTATTTTTATTGAGTCGAACTCTTCTTTTTGCGTAACTTGTTTGAATAAATCGAGCAGTGCTTTCACGTGTCACTCCTGTGATTCAATGGGCAATCATGGAATAGGTTGCAATCCCTGACACTCAATTTTCCGACCATCAGCGTATTGAATGTACAGGGTTGCTCCTGATAAAAATAATTAATTCTGCTCTAGATCGATATCCATTCCCAGAGATCGGATCTCTTTGACCAATACATTGAAAGATTCTGGCATACCAGCCTCAATTTTATGATCGCCTTTGACGATACTCTCGTAGACTTTGGTCCGCCCGTTGACGTCATCGGATTTCACCGTGAGCATTTCTTGCAACGTGTAAGCCGCGCCATAGGCTTCCAGGGCCCAGACCTCCATTTCACCAAATCGCTGTCCGCCAAATTGGGCTTTCCCGCCAAGTGGTTGCTGTGTCACCAGACTGTATGGACCCGTCGAACGGGCATGCATTTTGTCATCCACCAAATGATGAAGCTTCAATACATGCATATAACCGACAGTAACAGGGCGATCGAATGCCTCTCCTGTCCGGCCATCGTACAGAGTCGTCTGGCCTGATTCCGGCAAATCGGCCAACGCCAGCATGTGCTTGATCTCTGACTCGTGCGCACCGTCGAATACCGGCGTAGCAAACGGCACGCCTGCAGTCAAATTTTCCGCCAGTTCCAGTACTTCTTGATCGTTCAGGGCAGCGATGTCTTCCTGTTTACCACTGTGGTTATAGATTTTTTCGAGGAAATCACGCATTTCTGCAGCCCGGCACTGAGATTTCAGCATTTCATTGATTTTTTTGCCGAGCCCTTTGGCAGCCCAGCCTAGATGCACTTCCAGTACCTGCCCAATATTCATGCGTGAAGGGACGCCCAGCGGATTGAGCACGATATCAACCGGCGTGCCGTCTGCCATATAAGGCATATCTTCTTCCGGTACGATTTTTGAAATCACACCTTTGTTGCCATGGCGTCCAGCCATTTTATCTCCAGCCTGCAATCGCCTTTTCACGGCCACATAGACTTTCACCATTTTTTGCACGCCAGGCGGCAACTCATCCCCCTGCGACAGTTTTTTCTGCTTTTCTTCGAAAGCAAGATCAAACATCTTTCTCTTTTGCGCAAGGCTGTCCTTGATCTGTTCAAGTTGAAGACTCGCCCCCTCTTCGATCAAACGAATATCAAACCAATGATGCCGATCCACACTCTCCAGATACTCCTGCGTGATCACCGACCCTTTTGCCAATTTTTTAGGTCCGCCTGTCGCAGCCTTTCCAATCAGCAACCGTTCCACCCGCTGGAAAGCGTCAGCCTCGACGATACGCATTTGATCGGCCAGATCCTTTTTAAAACGCCCGAGCTCGTCTTCGATAATCTGCTTGGAACGCTTATCTCGATCGACGCCCTCGCGGGTAAATATTTGAACATCGATGACCGTCCCGGATATGCCGGCAGGAACATGCAGGGAAGTATCCTTGACATCAGAAGCCTTCTCACCAAAAATCGCACGCAACAATTTTTCTTCGGGAGTCAGCTGAGTCTCGCTCTTGGGCGTAACCTTACCCACCAATACGTCACCTGCTTCGACCTCCGCACCGATGTAGACCACGCCGGATTCATCCAGGCGTGAGCGCTGACGCTCAGACAAGTTTGGAATGTCCGCCGTAATTTCCTCGGTTCCAAGTTTTGTATCGCGGCTCACTGCCGTCAATTCTTCGATATGGATCGAAGTGAATCGATCATCTGCTACCACCCGTTCGGAAATCAGGATCGAATCCTCAAAGTTATAGCCATTCCACGGCATGAAAGCGATCAACATATTTTGGCCAAGCGCCAACTCACCCAAGTCAGTTGAGGCGCCGTCGGCGATGACATCATCGCGCGCCAGTACATCACCCACTTTTACGATAGGCCGTTGGTTAATATTGGTATTCTGATTTGAACGGGTATATTTCGTCAGATTGTATATATCCACCCCGACTTCGCCCGCACGGGTCTCTGCATCATGTACACGAATTACGATACGGCCAGCATCGACATAGTCGACCACCCCGCCACGTACAGCACGGACGGCAGTGCCCGAATGCACAGCCACTACGCGCTCGATACCGGTTCCGACCAGCGATTTCTCTGCACGCAAGCAAGGTACGGCCTGGCGCTGCATATTTGAACCCATCAAGGCGCGGTTGGCGTCATCATGTTCCAAGAACGGAATCAGTGATGCGGCCACCGAAACGATTTGCGCGGGCGCGATATCCACGTATTCGATCTGCTCCCTGGCAGCCAACGTGAACTCGTTTTTATGGCGGCATGAAACCACTTCATCGACAAATGCACCGTCCAGCCCAAGATTGGCATTGGCCTGGGCGATGACATACTGACTTTCCTCGATAGCCGACAAATAGGCAATCTCATCAGTCACCTTAGCGTCCCTCACCAGTCGATAGGGGGTCTCAATGAAGCCATATTCATTGGTTCTAGCGTAAAGCGCCAATGAATTAATCAGACCAATATTTGGACCTTCCGGTGTTTCGATCGGACAAACGCGCCCATAATGGGTTGGATGAACGTCGCGCACCTCAAAACCCGCTCGCTCGCGCGTCAATCCGCCTGGACCCAGCGCAGAAATGCGTCGCTTATGCGTGATCTCAGACAATGGATTGGTTTGATCCATAAACTGCGACAGTTGGCTTGAGCCAAAGAATTCCCGCACAGCCGAGGAAACGGGCTTGGCGTTGATAAAATCATGTGGCATGAGATTTTCTGACTCGGCCTGGCTGAGGCGTTCCTTGACTGCCTTTTCCACCCGCGCCAGACCCGCTCTGAACTGGTTCTCTGCCAATTCGCCCACCGACCGCACACGACGATTGCCCAGATGGTCAATATCATCGATTTCGCCACGGCCGTTGCGCAACTCGGCCAATATTCCAATCACATCGATGATGTCTTCATTCGAAAGCGTCATGGATCCGGTTAATTCCCCTCGCCCCACGCGCCGGTTGAATTTCATCCTACCGACGACGGACAAATCATACCGATCAGGAGAGTAAAACAGGCCATTGAACAACGCCAATACAGCCTCTTCAGTCGGCGGCTCACCAGGCCGCATCATCCGATAAATCGCAACCTGGGCTGATGTTTGATCGGTAGTTTCATCGATGCGCAATGTTTGAGAAATATAAGGCCCATAATTAAGATCATTCACAAACAACGTATTGATCTTTTCGATTCCGGCTTGCTGAAGCTTGACAAGTACCGCCTCGTTAATTTCACTATTGGCCAAGGCGAGGATTTCACCAGTCTCCCTGTCAACCACGTCTTCGGCCAAAATTTTACCCAGCAGTAATTCTTCCGGAACCGGAATGCTTGTAAGATTCGCTTGCAGCATATCGCGAACATGTTTGGCGGTTATGCGTTTATCCCTTTGCACGAAAACCTTGCCATCTTCCGATACGATATCAAAGCTCGCCAACTCTCCACGCAAGCGCTCTGGTACCAGATCGAAAAAAATCCCTTTTTGGGAAAAAGTAAAATGATCAAATTCAAAAAACTCTGCAAGAATCTGCGCGGAGGAATAACCCATCGCTTTCAGCAGCGTCGTGACCGGCATCTTGCGGCGACGATCGATCCGGAAATAAATATAGTCTTTCGGGTCAAATTCAAAATCCAGCCAGGAACCACGATACGGAATGATGCGTGCGGAAAATAACAGCTTACCGGACGAATGGGTTTTGCCACGGTCATGCTCAAAGAATACACCTGGAGACCGATGCAACTGCGATACAATGACGCGCTCGGTGCCATTGATGACAAAGGAGCCGGTCTCGGTCATAAGCGGGATTTCTCCCATATAAACTTCCTGCTCTTTGACTTCTTTGACAGTTGGTTTCGACGATTCTTTATCCAGAATAGTCAATCTCACCCTGGCTCGCAAAGGAGAAGCATAGGTCAAACCTCGTTGCTGACATTCCTTAACATCGAACACTGGTGTACCCAGGGCATAAGAAATAAAATCCAGGCGAGCATTGTTGGAATGGCTTTCAATCGGAAAAACCGAGTTAAACGCTGCTTGCAACCCTTGATTTTTGCGCTTGCTGGGCGCAATCCTCTCTTGCAGAAAATTAGTATAGGATTCGATCTGGGTGGCAAGAAGAAATGGAAATGGTAAAATACTGGTACGTTTGGCAAAACTTTTACGAATACGTTTTTTTTCTGCAAACGAATAACTCATTAATTTTTCTCCGCGCGCTGAAGACATAGAACAGATTAAAAGGATATTTATTCGGTAACATGGCGTTTACATGGCACTTACTCGTCATTTGTTCTACAGATAAAAAATTAACTTCCAAAAAAGCAGTTAATTAATTACACTGATGAAATAAAGTACAATGATGCAGGTGTGTTCCCTCAGGCAAGTTTGACAGTAGGTAAGTCGTTAGCTGTTCGAGGCCAACCAACAAAACAATCCGCGCACATGCGGACCATTCAGTATACTTGAATTAAATAGAAAATGAGGGCTGGTGGCGTCGTAATACGCCCGCCAGCCCGGCATGAATTGCTTTATTTGATCTCGCAGCTCGCTCCAGCCTCATCAAGCTGTTTCTTGAGTGCTTCGGCATCTTCCTTGGAAACACCCTCTTTAATGGGCTTCGGTGCACCGTCGACCAAATCTTTCGCTTCTTTCAGGCCCAGACCTGTAACAGCTCTTACGACTTTGATGACATTGACCTTGCTTTCACCCGCAGAAGTGAGGATGACAGAAAACTCTGTTTGCTCTTCAGCCGCAGCGGCTGATGCAGCGGGGGCCGCAGCAACTGCAACTGCAGCCGCAGCCGCAGAAACGCCAAATTTATCTTCCATTTCTTTGATTAATTCGGACAATTCCAGAACGGTCATATTTGCAATTGCATCTAAAATCTCTTCTTTGGCTACAGCCATTTTTTTCTCCTGATAAAAATTAAATTCCAATTAAACTGTGTTATGAGCTGATCTCGTTACTCGAATATGGGCTACTTCTGATCGCGTACCGCAGCGAGTCCACGCACAAATTTAGTAGGCACTTCATTAAGTGTTCTAACAAACTTGGCAACGGGTGCCTGCATGGTTCCCAGCAGTTTGGCCAGCAACTCTTCTCTGCTTGGCAAGGCAGCCAAGGCGGCAACGTCCTTGTCGGTCATCACCATTCCTGCCATAGCCCCAGCTTTGATCACGAAACGGTCATTTGACTTAGCAAAGTCGTGAAGCACTTTAGCAGTGGCCACCGGGTCACTACCTATACCATAGGCCAGAGGTCCGACCATTTGATCAGCCAGACCGGAAAAAGGTGTGTTTTCAACTGCTCGCCTTACAAACGTGTTTTTAATAACCCGAAAATAAATCCCAGATTCACGCGTTCTAGCCCGCAGCTGAGTGAACTGACTGACGCCCAATCCACGATACTCTGCGATAACTATGGCCTGTGCCTTGGCCACATGGTCACTCACCTCTGCAACTTTTGCTTTTTTTTCCTCGAGATTATGACTCAAAATAGACTCTCCAATTAGAATTCGGCCCAAAGCATACCGTTATCACAACGATAGTAGCCTTACATTTAAATACGGCGACCTTTAATCAGGAGAATATTTTTCCACCCTGCTTATGGGCACGCCATCTGCGTTGGGTTTGGTTACGCAAACGCCTAGCTGGCTACATGTTGATACAAATAAGCGGATCTAATTTAAAAGCTGATTTCAATTCAATTGCAGTACATAAAATCTGCTTCAACTCCACTCCGCATATCCAATGCTACTCAACCTGCACTTCGCGCAACCACTATTAAGCTAGATTCTGCTTAGCTATCTGATCAGACTGCCAGCAGAACTCAAGCCCCAACGGTCTTTGATAACCTACTGATAACAGAATTATCAGTAGCCCAAAGTTCTTTAATATTACTGAACCAAACCCGCGTGATCAACACGCACGCCTATTCCCATAGTGCTGGAAATTGCCATTCTTCTCAGATACACACCCTTTGAAGTTGCAGGCTTGGATTTATTCAAGGCATCTACCAATGCAATAATATTTGCCTTAAGCGCATCGACATCAAACGATGCTCTACCCACAGTACAATGCACGATACCGCCTTTATCAGCTCTGAACTGTATTTGCCCAGCTTTGGCATTTTTGACTGCAGTCGCCACATCAGGTGTTACCGTGCCAACTTTAGGATTCGGCATCAACCCTCTCGGCCCCAGGATCTGACCAAGCTGGCCAACGATTCGCATGGCATCTGGACTGGCAATAGCCAAATCAAAATTGATTTCACCCGCCTTGATTTGCTCAGCCAAATCTTCAAATCCGACAATGTCCGCACCCGCTTCCTGAGCTTCCTTGGCTTTTTCGCCCTGCGCAAAGACAGCCACCCGAACCACCTTTCCTGTTCCTGATGGCAACACAACTGATCCACGCACGACCTGATCGGATTTTCTTACATCAATTCCAAGATTTACCGCGATATCTATCGATTCATCAAACTTGGCAGTTGCTGTTTCCTTAACGATTGCGAGTGCTTCGGCGAGTGGATAAACTTTGGTGGGCTCGATTTTTTGAGCGATCGATTGATAACGCTTGGAAATTCGTGCCATTATAGTCCCTCCACCTCAATACCCATGCTTCTAGCACTTCCGGCAATCGTCCGAACCGCCGCATCCATATCGGCTGCGGTCAAATCCGTCATTTTGATCTTGGCAATCTCTTCTGCCTGGCTACGGGTCAGTTTACCCACCTTGTCTACGTGAGGCTGCGCACTGCCTTTACTGACACCTGCAATTTTCTTGATCAACACCGAGGCAGGTGTGGTCTTCATGACAAAAGTGAAGCTCTTGTCAGCGTAAGCCGTGATCACTACCGGCACTGGCAGACCAGGCTCCATCTTCTGGGTTGCGGCATTAAATGCCTTGCAGAACTCCATGATATTCAGCTGTCGCTGACCCAGCGCAGGTCCAATAGGAGGACTGGGATTTGCCTTGCCAGCTGGCACTTGCAACTTGATATAACCTATAATTTTCTTAGCCAAAATTCGCTCCTTTTCGGGTGCAATCGAACGCCAGGCGCTCTCCCCTAATGATTATTCAACCTAAATTCTCTTTTAATACACAACAAGACTGACACGATAAAAACTTGGATAGGCACAAATGCCTCTGTGAAACAAATTATGCTTTCTCGACTTGATGGAAATCCAGCTCAATGGGTGTTGGCCGCCCAAATATAGAAACCGATACCCTAAGCTTACTTTTATCGTAATTGACCTCTTCCACACTGCCATGAAAATCGGTAAATGGGCCTTCTTTAACACGCACAGCCTCTCCCGCCTCAAAGATAATCTTTGGCTTGGGCTTTTCTACACCTTCTTTCACCTGATTCAGGATGCTTTCGATTTCTTTCTGACTGATTGGCACCGGCTGAGTCATGGTGCCGCCCACAAATCCGGTCACCTTCGGTGTCCCCTTTACCAAATGCCAAGTTTCATCGCACATTTCCATCTCGATCAAGAGATAGCCCGGAAAAAACTTTCTCTCACTGATACTTTTCTGACCACTCTTGATCTCCACCACTTCCTCTACTGGCACCAGTATCTCTCCGAACCGATCTTCCAGGCCATGAAGCCTTATTCGCTCTTCCAGCGCGCGCTTGACACTTTTCTCAAATCCCGAATAGGCATGAATGGCGTACCATTTCTTACTCATATTCCACCTGGATCATTTTCAACCCTCCTGATCCATGACGTTCCTTACGATCATCATCAAGCCGGCATCAACCAACCACAAAAAGATTGCCATCGCCATGACAAATGCGAAAACCACACCCGCCATCTGCAACGTTTCCTTTCGGGTGGGCCAAACCACCTTTTTGGTCTCGTCGATCGAATCTTTGCTGAACGCAAACAAGCGCCTGCCTTGCGTGGTAAACATGGCCACCGTGACCGCCAGGGCAAACCCCAGCAACAACGATACCACTCTGATGACCATTGGACTGTCGCGCAGCACATAAAAGCCTACCACGCCAGCCAATCCCATTACTACTGCCAATCCAAGCTTAACCTTGTCCACTCATCCAATCCCTGGAATTGCTTTTAATTAATGATTATTCAACCACAACAAGAATAGACCGCATAAATATGCGGTCCTTCTTTCTTATCTCGCCATCTAGTCAAAACGAGATGACTTGATATGTATTCTGGCAGGCCAGGAGGGCATCGAACCCCCAACCTTCGGTTTTGGAGACCGACGCTCTGCCAATTGAGCTACTGGCCTAAATTGCGGATACAAAACTGTGCTCACAAACAACAGCGAGCTTACTCTATAACCTTGGCCACCACACCGGCACCCACTGTCCGACCGCCTTCGCGGATGGCAAAGCGCAAGCCTTCATCCATTGCAATCGGTGCTA
>NZ_FNOY01000092.1 GCF_900107165.1 Nitrosomonas halophila | reverse complement strand
CATCTTCCTGGTCATGAACCTGCTTGTACTGGTGCGGGTTTTTATTCGCCTGAAGAAATTTATTGCCAAAATGGCAATATGGGCGACAAAAAACTGCATGCCCGGAAAAATTCCGTTTCTGAGATTTTCGGTTTCCAATGGATTAGTTCGGGAAACGGAGATTTTTCTATGGGCGATAAGCTGATTGAGGTTAAATGTGGCAATAGAAACTTTGGCTCGGCTGATTATCGGCAAATTCTAATGTATTGGCTGCTTAGTTATATGGCTTCTATTGAAAAAGGTCCACTTGAATGGACAACAGGAATATTATTAAATCCTAGAAAAAATCGTTTTATTGAAGTTTCTTTTGACGATCTTGTTAGCGCTACGGCTGTGTTAGCGCTACGGCTGTTGACAAAACAAAAGTAGAGGTCCTTGTACTTTTTACTTCTGTCGTTGGTGATTACGCATCAAAAGTTCTTTCTGAATTTCGTTTGTAGTTGGACTTTAAAAAAGCACAATCGAAGAAGCACCCAAAATCATTGCCAGGAATGCTGTTTACAAAAGAGGATATCTGCATTATTCCCCTAACTCCTTCGCCAACTCATATAAACTAATGACCTCCGTTTCTTCCGTCACCGGGTAACGATCTTTCCCCGAATACACGACAAAGCTGCGATTGGGCTGTATGTCTTCAAGTGCATTATGAAAGCCTTTTGTCAACTTTGGGGTAAGGCCGCTCTTAATTTCGAGCGCCCATATTTTGCTGCCGGGTAATTCCAGTATTAAATCGATTTCCGCACCGGCGGAAGTACGATAGAAACTGGCTTTTGTTTGAGGGGGCGCAGCGGATAGCAGGTTTTCTATCACAAATCCTTCCCAGCTTGCCCCGAATACCGGATGACCGGAGAGCTGGTTATAATCCGAAAGCCCCAGTAAAGCATGCGTGATACCGCTATCGCGCACATAAATACGAGGAGCTTTGACCAAACGTTTTTTTGTATTGGCATGAAACGGCTGTAAGCGCCTTACCAGCAGCAGATCGGCCAGCAAGTCTATGTAATTACTAACGGTGGGGGCCGAAGTGGACAGGCTACCAGCCAGTTTGGATGCATTCAGGCATTGTCCTTGACTATGAGCCAGCATGATCCAAAGGCGTTCAAGTGTTTCTGCTGGGATACGCGGCCCAAATTGCGGTACATCCCGTTCTAAATAGGTGCGGATAAAATTGCGCCGATAGGCATAACTGTCCTCATCACTGTCTGCAAGATAGCTATCGGGAAAACCGCCCCGCACCCAAAGCTTTGAGGAGTCAGGGTTGTTTTTAGAGCCCGTTTCCAGCACATTTAACGGCTCCATGTCGATGTATTCAATCCGTCCAGCCAGTGTTTCTCCAGACTGGCGAAGTAAATCAATGGAAGCTGAACCTAAAATAAGAAACCTACCAGTCTTCAAACCTTTTCGTCTACCTTGATCAATCAAACCGCGCAAGGTCTGGAAGATTTCCGGCATCCGGTGAATTTCATCGAGAATAACCAGCTTGTCTTCGTTATGAGTGAGAAATAGACTGGCATTGCTAAGTTTTTCTCGATCAGCCATAGATTCAAGGTCAAGATAAACGGCGTCCCTTTCTTCGGCGACATCAAGCGCCAATGTGGTCTTACCAACCTGACGCGGCCCGATAAGGGCTACAGCGGCTTGCCGTTTCAAAGCTTGTATGACTATTTGGTAGATATTGCGTTTTATCATCCTTGAATATTAAAACTTGTATTTTTAATTAGCAAGGAAATATTTCTGTAATCCAGGCTGAAAAAATATCCATGAATATCCGATTTAGAATATAAGATTGCAAGAGATTAGCTTAGGAGCCGTGAAGGAAAAGGGGATCCATCTGAGCTGGGAGAGTATCCGCAATATCATGGCCACCCAGCAGCGCGTTACCCTGATGCTGCCAACCGATGCGAACACAACGATTCTGCTGCGCACCACAACGCGACCTGAAGCACTGCATCAACAACTCTACCAGGCTTTGAACATCAAACCCGATCCAGTCGGCAAGCGTAAAACAATTATCGACAGAAAAAATCCGAGTGCAAACCGATTCCAGTTGAAAATTTTAACTTGTTGAAAAATTGGGGATGTTTGGTGTGGAGTCACGAAGTTATTCATTAACGAGCCCTTATGTATATGTTTGTTTGCGCCATTCCAAGAATTGCAACACCAGGCTATAAAGCACTGGAAATGCCAGTAGTGTGAGTATTAGCACCGTCAGCATGCCGCCCAATGTTGGCACGACGATGCGTTGCGTCACATCGGCGCCGGCGCCAGTCGCCAATATGAACGGAATCAAGCTCAGCATTGTCGTGAAAGCGGTAATTGCGACCGGGCGTACGCGTAGGGCCGTGGCCGATTCGACAGCTTCCCTGATTTCCAGAGCCGTCAATGGTGCCTGTTTTTGTTTGCGTAGTCTGGCTATTTCGATATCGATGAACCTCAATACCATCACTCCGGTTTGAGCCGCAGTGCCGGCCAGCGCGATAAAACCGACATAGACGGCCACCGACAGATTGAAGCCATACCAATAGACCATCCAGATGCCGCCGATCAGGCCGAAAGGGATTGTCAACATCACGATGACCGGTTCGACAAAATTCCTGAAAGTAAAATACAGCAGCAACAGAATCAGCGACAGCGTGAGCGGAATCACGATACGCATCCGTTCCGCGGCCCTTTCCATATACTCGAACTGGCCCGACCAGCTAATGGTGTAACCTTGGGGTATCTCGACCCGTTGCGCTAGCATCTTTTTGGCTTGTTCGACATAACCGCCAATGTCGGACGTTTTGATGTCGACATAGATCCAGGTGTTGGGCCGAGCATCTTCGCTTTTGATGCTGGGCGGTCCGCGATTCAGTTCAATGGTGGCAACCTGGGCTAGCGGGATTTGCGCGCCTTGGGGTGTCGGTATCAGTACGCGCTTGAGGTTTTCCTGGTCGTCGCGCAATTCGCGCGGATACCGCAGATTGACCGGATAGCGTTCCAGGCCCTCCACCGTTTGCGTGATGTTCTCGCCGCCGATCGCGCTTTGTATGACATCCTGTATATCACCGACAGTCAAGCCGTATCGCGCCGCTTCGCCGCGGTCGATGGTGAAATCCAGGTAATAGCCGCCGACCGCGCGGTCGCCCATTGCCGATAGGGTATCCGGCAGATTTTTCAATTCTTGTTCGATGCGTTCGGTGATGACCTGTAAAACGGTCAGGTCGGGACCGGACACTTTGATACCGACCGGGGTTTTGATGCCGGTCGACAACATGTCGATACGATTTCTGATCGGCATGGTCCAGGCGTTGGCCATGCCGGGAAAGCGAATCGCCCGGTCCATTTCGGCGACGAGTTTTTGCTGGGGTTTGCCGGGGTCGGGCCATTCCGTTCGGGGCTTCAGATGGACGATCGTTTCGATCATTGACAGCGGGGCCATATCGGTCGCGGTTTCGGCGCGCCCGATTTTACCGAACACATGATGCACCTCGGGAAAGGTTTTCAAGATTTTATCGGTTTGTTGTAGCAGTTCCTTGGCTTTGGTGATCGAAATGCCCGGAAACGCTGTCGGCATGTACAAAATATCACCTTCATCCAGCGGTGGCATGAATTCGCTGCCAAGCCGGGACAGCGGGTACAGCGTGCTGGCCAGCAGCAGCAACGTGATTAGCAAGCTGACGCCACGATTGCGCATCGCCAGTTTCAAGACCGGCGAGTGAATGAAATGCAGAAAACGGTTAGCTGGATTCTTGTGTTCCGGAATGATTTTGCCACGGATACAATAGCCCATCAAGACCGGCACGACCGTGACTGTCAATAGTGCGGCAGCTGCCATCGCGTAGGTTGCGGTAAAAGCAAGCGGGCTGAACATGCGCCCTTCCTGCGCCTGCAGTACGAAAATGGGTAGAAATGACACGGTGATGACTAATAATGAAAAAAACATTGCTGGTCCAACTTCTTTCGATGCCGTGGCAATAGCCTGCCAGCGCTCTTGTCGCGTTAGTTCGGCCTGTTTTTTTTTGGTGGCTTCGGCCAGATGTTTGTGGGCGTTCTCGATCATCACGATGCCGCCGTCGACCATGTCGCCTATTATGATCGCGATACCGCCCAGCGACATGATATTGGCGTTGATGCCTTGCAACTTCATGACGATGAAGGCCATGAGCACAGCCAACGGCAGGGTGATCACGATCACCAGCGACGAGCGCAGATGCAGCAAAAATAAGCCGACCAGCACGCAGACGATGATGAGTTCCTCGGACAGTGCCTGATATAAAGTGTCGATCGCACGTTCGATCAAATCACCTCTGTCGTAAACCGGTACGATCTCGACTCCTTCGGGCAGGCTTTGCTTGAGTTCTTCCAGTTTTTCCCGCACGCCGAGAATCGTGGCCAGGGCGTTTTCACCGAAACGCATGATCACGATGCCGCCGACGACTTCCCCTTCGCCGTTCAGCTCGGCGATGCCCCGGCGCAACTCGGGGCCGATTTGCACGTGTGCCACGTCCTGTATGCGGATCGGCGTGCCGTTATTATCGACGCCGAGCGGTATGATTTTGATGTCTTCCAATGAGCGAATATAGCCCGCTGCGCGCACCATGTATTCGGTTTCAGCCATTTCCAGCAAGCGGCCGCCGATGTCGTTATTGCTGCGTTTGACGGCCTGTTTAACTTGCGCCAACGAAATGCCATAGGCGGCCAGCGCATTCGGATCGATCTCGATCTGATATTGTTTGACGAAGCCGCCGACCGATGCAACTTCGGCAACACCTGGCACGGTTTGCAGCGGATAACGCAAATACCAGTCCTGAATCGAGCGCAGCCCGGCCAGATCGTGCCGCCCGGTTTTATCCACCAAGGCATATTGATAGACCCAGCCGACCCCGGTCGCATCCGGCCCCAATGAGGGATTGACACCTGCCGGCAAGCGCTCGCGGATGTAATTCAAATATTCCAGGACGCGCGAACGGGCCCAATAAATATCGGTGCTGTCCTCGAAAATGACATAGATGATCGATAACCCGAAATCGGAACTGCCTCGGACGACTTTGGCCTTCGGCACGGCCAGCATCGCCGTGGTCAGCGGATAGGTAACTTGGGATTCGACGACTTGCGGCGCTTGTCCCGGATATTCGGTGAACACGATCACTTGCACGTCGGATAGATCGGGTATGGCATCCAGTGGGATGGTCTTGAACGACCAAAATCCGGTCACAGCCAGCAGCACCGCTGCCAATAAAACCAGAAAGCGGTTTTGCAACGAACTGTCGATGATGGCTTTAATCAAGGTGATGCTTTCCCATATCGTGATGCATCGGCGTGTCCAGCATTTTCGCGGTTGCTTCGCGCAGTTTCGATTCGGAGTCGATCAGAAATTGGGCCGAAGTGACAATTTCCTCGCCTTCGTCGAGGCCGGCCAGGATCGCTACCCGGCCTTCCGAATCCAGGCCTAATTGAACTGGCCGGGGCTCGAACTTGCCAGGTGCCCTGACCACGAACACTTGGTTGCGTGTACCGGAACGGATGATCGCTTCAGTGGGCACGGTCAGCGCTTCGAGTTGTTTTTGCGTCAAGATCGTCACGTCGGCGAACATGTCAGGCTTCAATAAACCTTCGGTATTATCGAGTACCATGCGGATCCGGTTGGTGCGGGTTTGCCTTTCGGCATAGGGATAAATGAATTCGACCTGGCTTGAGAAAACCCGTCCCGGAACGCCGATCAAACGGATTTCGGCCGGATCGCCGGGCCTGACCCAAGGCAGTTCGTATTCAAACACATCCGCGTACACCCAGACTTTGCCGACATCGGCCAGCGTGAAGATTTCGGTGTCCGGTGTGACATACTGACCTTCGCGGGCATCGATTTGAATCACGATGCCGTCGGTCGGCGCATGGATATGCAGACTCTTGATGATGCGTTGTTTGTCAGTCAATTCGTGCAGTTGATGATCCGGGACATCGAGCAATTGCAAACGTTTCCGGGAACTCGACAGGAGTTCGTCCGCACCCCGGCGGATGCTTTCGAATGGGCTATTCGACAGAATTTCTTGGTTTTGCAGGGCTAGAACATATTCCTGCTGAGCGGCGACCAATTGCGGTGAATAAATACTCAATAAATCGGTATCTTTTCTGACCCACTGGCCGGTTTTATCGACATGCAGCGCTTCGATCCAACCGGCTGTTTTGGGATGCAACCGAACGATGCGCTCTTCGTCATAATCGACCCGGCCGACCGCGCGCACGTTTCGGGTAAGTGTGGTCCGCGCGACCTTTGCGGTTCGCACGCCGATGTTTTGTACCGTGACCGGATCGATCCTGACCGTGCCGGGTTCTGTGGCGGTTTGGTCATCCGCGTATACCGGAACATAGTCCATCCCCATTGAGTCCTTGGCCGGCACTGGGGAGGTGATCGCCGGATTCATCGGATGCCGGTAAAACAAGGGTTGTCCGGGCCCCGGTGCTTTATCGTCAGGTGGGGCCTTGATATGGTCAGGGCCATGCCCCTTGAGGAACAAGCCTTCAAGATTGCCAGTTAGCCAATAGCCCAAGCCGGCACCTAAAACCAGCATCAACAGACCAGTAACCCATAACCGCTTATTCATAAATGCCTGCCTGGCCAGTCGCGGCGACAAGCTGCGCCAGGGCCTGGTTGGCTTCGATGAAGGACTGCCAATATTGCGCTTCGTAGTCGTAGACAGTAATCTGGCTGCGTATCAGATTCAGAAAGTCGACTTTATTGACTTGATAACCGGCCAGCATCGATGCGACTGTTTGCTGGGCCTGCGGAATGATGCCGGTTTCATACAATAGCACTTGTTCCTTGGCACGCCGGTAGTCGTTGCTGGTTTGCGATATTTGTTTGCGGATGTCGTTCCATTGATCCCGCAGGGCGTATTGTTCGCGCATCAGCTCGCTTGTCGACTGGCTGACGCCCTGGGCTTGCTTTTGCCGGTAAAATATCGGCACATTGATGCTGATGCCAAGACTGAGCAGATCCGATCTCCTGCTGCCGTCGGGCATATTGCTGCGGGCACCGTAAGCCACGCTAACATTAAAATCCGGCAAAATCTCTTTTTTGGCCAAATCCAGTTTGGACTTTGCAGCGTTGATCTTTTCCCGTTCGCTTGCCAGTAAGGGCCGGTGGGTTTCGGCCAATTGATAAAGCACTTGATCGTCAGAAATGTCGGGCAATTGCAAGGGCATCTTTGTGGGCAACTGCACGGCATCGTTGCTTGGCCGGTCCAATAGGGCATTCAGGCTGGCCGCGGCATTGCCGCGCAGGCCGTTGATCTTGATTTTGCGATCCAGCAGTTTCGACAACTCGAGTTGTGCCAGCAAAACATCCTGCTGCAGACCATCGCCGACTTCATATTTTGTGCCGGCAACATCGACCAATTGCTGCAAGAGCATCAGATTGTTATCGGTGATCTCAAGCAAGCGGTCCAAATAAAATAGTTGCCACCAGACAGTTTTGACGTCACTCAGCAAGCTCAGGCGCCATTCCGCCTCGCTGTAGGCAGCGGCCTGTGCTTCATGGGCTGCCGCTTGTTCGCGCAAGGCCAGTTTGCCTGGGAAGGGAATGGCCTGTGAAATACCAAAGCCGATTTGCGCCATAGGTTCTTTTCGAGTATCGAAATGATCGACCGGCAAACTCATGACATTGAAACCGATGATAGGATCGGGCAGAGAGCCGACTTGGGATGGAATGGCCGCCAGGGCTTGTGCGGCAGACTTGATCCGAGCCAGGCTGGGATTGTTTTGCTGCGCTTGGGCTAACGCGGCCTCGAGCGTCAGAACGGTATTCTCTTCAGCCGAAGTGGTGCCGGAAATGACAACCAGTAGAATCGCGATGCCGCGTATCAAGAATTTCCGTGGTGGCATCAAAGCCCCCTTGTACGTTTATCCCGGATTTTTCATTATAACTCAAGTTTAGACATTCAGCACCAGAGAAATCGGCCCTTAGGGCAGAATCGAAGCAGCGATACGAGACGTAAAAAATATTCGAAAATGAGCAAAAATCACTTGACAGAAGGAAAAATTCGCGCGGTCGACGCCCTGCAGGCGCGGGTTTTTCGCGACTGCAGGGCGTCGACCAATGAAGGAGTTTTAACTCCTCATTTGGTGCCCGATGTCCTATGCTCAAACTGTTCGGCTTTTCCTGTCAGGCTGGATTACTCATTTACTCACCGCTGTACCCATGCGTTCTCGCGCCACTTTCGTCGAATTACTGTGTGGTTGCCTGATTTCTCCGGAAGGCTGGGTAACACGCGCAATCAGCGCTATTACCAGAGGCTGTCACTGGACTGCTTACTACAGACTTATGGAACGCGGCAGTGTTCGAACGCTACGACTGGCGCGCGCCTTATTCGAGATGGTCATCGATGCCTTGCCAATGGAAACGCTCAATATGGTCATCGACGACACATTAATTCCACGCCAATCCGAGAAGGCACCGGGCAGTACCATTCGGCACGATCACGCCAGAAAGCGCAACCGACCGCAGTTTCTGCTGGCACAATGCTGGGTCACGTTAGGCGTCAGTGTATTGGGCAGTGCGGGCAGGAAATACGTGTTACCAATCGTGTCTCGTTCTGTCCCTGCCACTGGCAATCGCAACAAACTGACTATCGCGCTGGCGTTGGTGCGCAGTCTGGCGCCCGTGATGATGAACAAGCATGTCCGGCTGCTGTTCGATGCCTGGTTCATGCGAGCGCGGCTGATATTGCCACTGCTGTCGCGAAAAATACCCAT
>NZ_FNOY01000015.1 GCF_900107165.1 Nitrosomonas halophila | reverse complement strand
TTCTGCTTCCGAGGCGCTTTCCCTGCTCTTCGCTGGGAAACTGCCTGATTTTATGTTGCAGAATGACTGAGAGAAAGAATACGCTGAATAGTTACGAATAATCCAGATAATATAGATAGAGGATCTCCATGAATTTAAAATCGCTCCTGAATCAGCTTGGCCAGCGCAAGAATAGTCCGGCAATCAGCATCTTGCTGCCGACGCATCGTACTTTTCCAGACAACAGGCAAGACCTCATTACACTCAAGAATCTTATCAAGGAAACCGAGGAGCGGCTCCAGACTCACCTGGATAAACGTGAAGTCAAAGCAATTATCGACGCCATCAACGCAGAGGTGGATGGGCTAGACCATAACTATAATCTTGATAGTCTGGGTATTTTTGCCGATTGTGAAGAAGTGACGCTCATGCATTTCCCATTCACGGTCAAGCAGCGCGTCATTATTGATGACACATTCGCCATCCGCGATTTGGTAAGGGAAATCAACAGCTCGATCAATTACTACATACTGGTTATTTCACGGGCAACGGTACGTTTGATAGAGGCCTTCGACGATCGGTTGGTTGCAGAATTCGATCCTCAGACTGCGTTGCGGGCGGGCAGTTTTCCGATCGACAACACCCTGCTCTTTGCGCCGCATGGCCTTGATCGTGCCGAGATGCCCAATGACGCTGGTAATCTCAAGCAATTCTTCAATCGTGTAGATAAAAGCCTGCAGGAAGTTCAGAATCATCCCGAGCGCACGCGTTTGCCGGTCATTGTGGTCGGTGACGTCCGTAACCTGGCTTTCTTTAAGGAGGCCTGCGACCGGCCGGGCGATATTGTCGGAGAAATCGATAATGTACCCGAGCTAAAGGCACCTGCAGAAAAAATCATAGCGGATGTGCAGAGCGCAGCGGCTGACTATCGCAGGCGCAGAGCCGAAATCGCATTGCAGCATATCGCGCAGGCGCGTAGCGCACATCAATTACTCACTGATCTTTCCACCATGTATCGTGCCATTGACGAGGGCAACGCATTCCGTTTGTTTGTGCGCACCGGTTATGTGCAGCCAGGCCTCGTCGATCTTGCGCAAAAAACGATCACACCGCAGGATGACCCGGCCGCGCCAGGTGTCACCGATGATGTGGTGGATGTATTGATCGAACAGGTGCTTCAGAAAGGTGGAGAGGTCTATTTCCTATCGGCTGAACAATTGGGCGATGAAAAACCACTCAGCCTTCAGACGCGATACTGACGCATACGTAGACAGCCTCCTAGCGCAAGCACACAGATTTTCGTTGTTACCGATGAAAAGTGTCGAGTGATACTTTTCATCGGCATGCACTTTGCCGATACAGCACCACTTTCAAACATGTGCCTGATTTTGTAAATCTCAATCGATTGCTGTTTGAGATAACGGTAGCCAAAATGATCCGCACACACAACGTTATCGCTGTTATGGCGAGGTCAGACGGGCTGCGGCCATCCAGATATGTTTTTCGGTAACCCTGTTTCGCCATAATGGCTGTGGTATTGAAGGGGCGGACCTGAAGCAGGCATTTCCAAATAGCTTCTAAAAATAAGAATTGCTGTAACGCCTCCCGCTGCCCATGACCCAGGCGGCGGGAGGCGTTATAATCTCTAGTTTTGAAAAGTGCAAGAGCATTGCCTCAAGTGACCTATGTCTCCCAAAAATGATCTTTTTCAACGCACGCCGCTGCTGGATGGTGAATCTATCGACACCACACGCGAGGTGTTGCGCGCCTATTTTCACACTACCCTGGATCGCTATGAGCAGCTGTTTGAGACTTTGCGCAGCCAGGAAGCCTACTACGTTAAACCCATCATATTGCGTCATCCTCTAATTTTCTATTTGGGGCATACAGCAACTTTCTTCACCAATAAGCTGGTGTTGGCCGGATTGTTCGCCGAGCGCATCAATCCCAAACTGGAGTCAATGTTTGCAGTAGGTGTCGATGAAATGAGCTGGGATGATCTGGATACGACCCACTACGATTGGCCAACTGTCGAAGAGGTCATGGCTTATCGTCGTACCATGCGCGCCCGGGTCGACCAGCTAATCACCACCATGCCGTTGAAACTGCCGGTCTCGTGGGACAGTCCATGGTGGGCCATTGTCATGGGGGTGGAGCATGAACGCATTCATTTGGAAACATCGTCCGTTCTTATCCGGCAGCATAACCCCGCTTATGTACAGCCCCATCCGGCCTGGCAACCTTGCCGCACCAGCGGGAGCGCGCCGGAGAATCAAATGGTTGGGGTGCAGGCCGGGAAGGTGAAGATCGGCAAGAGCAAGAACGATCCTTATTATGGGTGGGATAACGAGTATGGCCACCATGAGGCAGAGATACCTGCTTTTCAGGCTAGCCGCTATTTGGTGAGTAATCAGGAATTCCTGGCATTTGTCGAGGCGAAAGGCTATGAATCAGATGCATGCTGGGAAGAGGAAGGGCTGGCCTGGAAGCAGCATACGCAAGTGACTTGCCCGACCTTCTGGGTACGAAAGGGGGCACAGTGGTGGTTGCGTCTGATGACGGAAGAGGTGCCCATGCCCTGGGATTGGCCGGTAGAGGTCAACTATCACGAAGCCAAGGCCTTTTGCAACTGGAAGGCCAGGGCAACCGGGCAGCCGGTGCGCCTGCCGACGGAAGATGAATGGTATCGGCTGTATGATGTTGCCGGCCTGAGCGAAGTGCTTGCCGACACGCCGGCGGAAGGTAATATTCATCTCGATTACTATGCCTCCAGCTGTCCGGTCAATGAATTTCAACAGGGGGATTTTTTTGACATTGTGGGAAATGTCTGGCAGTGGACGGAAACGCCCACTTATCCTTTCGCCGGTTTCGACGTGCATCCACTTTACGATGACTTTACCACGCCCACTTTTGACGATCGGCATAATCTCATCAAAGGCGGATCATGGATTGCCTGTGGCAACGAATCCCTGAAATCGGCGCGTTATGCTTTCCGGCGGCATTTCTTCCAGCATGCCGGATTTCGTTATGTGATATCCGATGCGCCCGCCACTTTGGCCAGTTCGCATTATGAGACCGACAAACTGCTGTCGGAGTATGCGGAATTCCACTATGGAGACAACTATTACGATGTCCCCAACTTCCCGGCGGCCCTGGCCAAGCTCGCAATCAGCGCCATGGGCGGCCGGCCGGCGCACAAGGCGCTCGATCTGGGGTGTGCTTCCGGCCGCGCCACCTTTGAACTGGCCCGACATTTCGAGCATGTCACCGGCGTGGATTTCTCGGCGCGCTTCATCAACCAGGGCGTCCAGCTGGCCCAGCATGGCGTATTACGTTATACACTGACAGATGAAGGCGAGCTGGTCTTTTATCGAGAGCGCTCACTGGCCAATCTGGGACTGGAAAATGCCAAGCACAAGGTTGAATTCTTCCAGGGTGACGCCTGCAATCTCAAGCCGATTCTGACCGGTTATGATTTGATACTGGCGGCCAATCTGATTGATCGTTTGTATGATCCCAGCAAGTTTCTGAGCATGATTCACGAACGACTCAATTCGGGTGGGTTGCTGTTGATTGCTTCGCCGTATACTTGGCTGGAAGAACATACCAAGCGGGAAAACTGGGTGGGTGGTTTCAAGCGGGATGGTGAAAGCTTCGGCACACTCGACGGGCTCAAGGAAATTCTGGGCAAACATTTCAGATTGATTCAGGGGCCATTGGAAGTTCCGTTCGTGATTCGTGAAACCCGCCGCAAATTCCAGCATACCTTATCGGAAGCGACCATCTGGGAGAAAATCGATTGAGTGATGACTTCGATCGCGAGATCGACCGGTCAGGCACATCGAGCACAAAATATGATGGCCGCTCGATGATGTTCGGTCATGCAGAGGTGATGCCGATGTGGGTGGCGGATATGGATTTTGCCGCGCCTGCTGCAGTGACTGCAGCATTGGCCGCGCGTGCAGCCCACCCGATCTATGGCTACACGCTGTTTCCGGACAGTTTATACGCTGCCCTGATCGACTGGCTGAAAGTGCGCCATGGCTGGCAGGTCGAGCGGGATTGGATTGTTTTATGTCCGGGTGTGGTGCCCTCGCTCAATACCGCTATTCTCGCGCTTACCCAGCCAGCCGAGCCTGTCATCATTCAACCGCCCGTGTATTTCCCGTTTTTTTCTGCTGTGACAAAAACGGGCAGACAGCTCAATGCCAGTCCATTGCGGTTCGAGCAACATCGCTATCGCATGGATTTCGAGGACTTGGCCAAACAAGCCGAGACGGCGCGCATGTTGTTGTTTTGCTCGCCGCACAATCCTGTCGGCAGAGTCTGGCAGCGGTCGGAGCTGGAGCAGCTGCTGGCTATTGCCAATCAGCATGAGCTGATTGTGGTGTCGGACGAAATTCATGCCGACTTGGTCTATCCGGAGAGCAAACATCATATATTGGCCAGCCTGGCTGACTGCCCCGAACAGATTATTACTGCGGTCGCCCCGAGCAAGACCTTCAATATTCCAGGTCTCAATCTGTCCGCATTAATCGTACCCAATGCCAAGTACCGGGCGGCAATCAGCGAGTATCTGGACATGATCCATGTCAGTGCCGCCAATCCTTTTAGCATCGCCGCGTTCGAGGCCGCATACCGTCACGGCGGCGCGTGGCTGGACGCGTTGATGGCCTATCTCGCTGAAACGCGCGATTTCATTCGAGAATACCTGGCCGAACACCTTCCCAAAATTCGGCTGATCTCTCCCGAAGGCACTTATCTGGTCTGGCTGGATTGCCGGCCGTTGAGTTTGAGCGACGCTATGCTGGCACAGTTTTTCGTATCACAGGCTGGAATCGGCCTGAGCCCTGGAATTCTATTTGGCAAGGAAGGCAGCGGTTTCATGCGCATGAACATCGGCACACCCCGGCATCGGGTCAGGCATGCATTGGAAAAAATCCGACAGGCTGTTGAGCGGAAAGATCAGCAATCCTGACGAGTCGTATTAATGCCGCCCAGCTGGCGCTGTCAGCAGGATATTGAGTCCCACAGCATGCTGAATAGTGCCAGTATACTGTGGGACTCAATATCCTATAGCCTGTTCAGGAACAGCTTGACGGTGGACATGTCCCATGGGCTGATATCCTCGTCTCTGATCAGGTCGGGGAATTTTTTGGCGGGAATGTCACATGCCTCATCGTCGCCGATCAATAACACGCGCATTTGTCCATCATAGGCGCAACGCAATTCCCATAGTTGGCCATCGGCCCGAATCGTATTGGCTGTAATGATCCCGATTGCACCGTCACAACCGCTTACGACCTCCTGGCATTCAGCTTTCCATGCGCTTTCCCATGATTTCTTTTGCGGCATGAAGACACATTCCCATTGCTCATTGATTTTCTTGATTTCGTCGATCAGTTGATCCTTGAGTTCGGCATCCTTGAGTGGAAAACTGATAAAAACCCGGTTGGTTGAAGCCACGGTGATATCCTCCCTGTAATGATTGTAATCAAGAGATATTAACCTTTATCCCTACTTTGCCTGTCAATCGGCAAAAAAATATAGCACCCCCTCCAAGCGAACGTCAATCCATACGCGTCGTCCGGAATTCTTCTGGCGACTCGATGAGGCAGGCTAAAGCGGCTGGTGGACATGAGGTATGCGCTCCCGATTCTTCGGTTGGCCGACTATTGATGGTCCCCATATTGTGATCAAGGGCATAAGTGGTTATCTTCATGTTCACTCGGCTGGTATCCACGCCATGGACCGGTTGGTTTGCTTTTCAAAGCTTGGGGCAGCATTTGCAATGGCCTGAAATGGAGCGGTGATTGCGCGCATCGCTGTGGTATCTTGTTCTGCACAGCTTTGGAACCCTATATTTCAGTGCATTTAGCTGACCCAGGATCATCGAATGCCGTCAAAATCAAAGAAAAGATATATGCAATGCTAGATGAAACACTGATGCAATTGTTGCTCTTGTTGAGTGCAACCGTCGCGGCCGTGCTGGGTTTCCATAAATTGCACATCCCTCCCAGCCTGGCCTATTTATTGGTGGGCGTTTTGCTGGGCCCCCACACGGCCGGGCCAGTGATCGATAACGGTTATATTGGGCTGATCGCCGAATTTGGTATCGTGTTCCTGCTGTTCACGATAGGCCTCAGTTTTTCTCTGGCGCATATCTATTCCTTGAGGCATATGATACTGGGATTGGGTTCTGCGCAAGTCGCGTTCACAACCATCATTGTTGCAGCGGGGCTGTGGTTGCTGGATACCGATGCCCGGGTCGCATTCGTGATCGGAGCCGTATTTGCACAATCTTCAACGACTATCATTGCCAAGCAACTGAGCGAGGTGGGGGAGGAGCATGCCCGCCACGGCAGGCTGGGGATTGCATTATCGGTATTTCAGGATATTACGGCCGTGCCGTTCGTGATCATCATTCCCGTTCTGGGGATCGCGGCCTCCGATGCGGTTATCGGCGCGCTTGGCTGGGCACTGATCAAGGCGATATTGGCGATAGCCATCATGGTCATCTGCGGCCGGTACTTGCTCAAGCCTTTGTTTCACCAGGTCGCCCAGAAGCGCTCGGCGGAATTGTTTACGCTGACGGTTTTGTTTGTCTGCATTCTGTCTGCCTGGATTACCAAGAGTTTTGGCTTGTCGATGGCATTTGGCGCATTCCTGGCAGGCATGATGCTCGCTGAAACCGAGTTTAGGCATCAGGTCGAGGCCACCATCCGCCCGTTCCGCGATGTCTTGCTGGGGCTCTTTTTCATCAGTATCGGCATGTTGATGGATCCAGGCGTGTTGCCACAAATCTGGCCGCAGGCACTTGCGGGAGCAGTGGCGCTGCTGCTGATCAAGTTGCTGCTGGTCACAACGATTGTCCGACTGGCGCGAATCGATTGGAACACCGCATTGCGAGTCGGTCTGATACTGGCGGTTGGCGGTGAATTCGGTTTTGCCTTGCTGGCAATTGCCATCGGTTCGGAAGTGATCGCCCAGCAATTTGCCCAGATAGCACTTACCTCGGTACTGATTTCCATGGTCATCGCACCATTCATGATACGTTATAACCGGCTGCTGGCTGCAGAAATAATGCCGCTTCCGGCCGAAAAGAAACGGGAGGAAGCAGGGGAGGGGGATTCGATCCATTCCCATGGTGCCAGCAACCATGTCGTAATTTGTGGCTTTGGTCGAATTGGCCAACTTGTCAGCCGCTGTCTGGAAGCGGAAAACATTCCGTATATCGCGCTGGATATGGATGCTTCGCGGGTGCGTGAAGCGCGCTTGGCTGGTTATCCGGTCTATTATGCCGACTCAGCCGAGATGAGCGTGCTGGAAGCTGTGAATATTGCAGCGGCGCGTTTGCTGCTGATCAGTCATGATGATACGACCGCAGCGCTGAAAACACTGGAAAATGTCAAACATCTCAAGGCTGATTTGACCGTGCTGGTGAGAACGCGCGATGAATCACATCTTGCCGAACTCAAAGCAGCGGGTGCTACCGAAGTGATTCCCGAAACACTGGAAGCAGGCATGATGCTGATTTCTCATGCGCTACTCGCGCTCAAAAAACCGCTTGACACAGTCGCCCAGTATATTCAGGAACAGCGAATGAATCGCTATCAGATGTTGCGCGAGTTGCTCAGCGGTAGTGGGACAGCCTTTGACCAGCCTGAGGAAAGGCTGGCAGACAGGCTATATCCCATCTCGCTTGATGACAAGAGCCCGGCAGTTGGCCGCAGGCTGGCCGATCTGACCATCAATGCGGACAATCTGGTAGTGACGGCCTTGGTTAGAGACGGTCAAAGAAAACTGTCGCCCTCCCTGGATACTGTGCTGCAAGCGAACGATGTGCTGGTATTGTTTGGTTCAGCGGATGGCCTGCAGCGTGCCGAGGTATTGTTGACAGGAATCAAACAACCGCCGATCGAGTGAAGGCCTAGTTCAATGGATGTTTCGCCTCTAGTTTTTTGATATGCTCGCTCAATCCGAGTGCTTTGTCTACGTCGAGCTGAATGGCGATACCAGTTCCCAGACTCTCGTCAAGATTGCCGGCTTCGGTGACGGCATTCAGCACATGGTCTGCACGCCGAGCCTCGGCCAGGATCATGATGACAGCACGCGGGTCGAGAATTTCAAGCCCGAATATCCCAATGACTTTTTCCAGTCCCTCGCCACGTGCATTGTTGATGATCGTGGCGCCGGTAGCGCCCACAGCGCGGGCGGCATCCATGACCTGTGCCGTTCTATCCTGGTCAACAAATACTATGATCAATTTAAAGTGCATAGAGAGCTCCCAATTATCTCGAGTGATCGAGTGATGCCCTTATTCTGACAGTATTTGCTTGCAAATGACATTTGCCAATTCCCGGTCATCAATGCCTTATTTTATGGGCGAGCTGCCAGAAGCAATTTTCGATGGCTTGTCCTCGCCTTGCCTGGATGTCGGCTGGTCAAACATCGCTTCAAAAATCAATAGCTTGTGCTCGCCACGTCGCCGTTCCGTTATGCCACCATTTTCCGCCGCAGCGCCGGGCTGAAACGTGTTTCGAGTGTCTTGCTTGCGGCGTTCAAAGAAGGGTCGTAATTGAATGCCGTACTGTTCTTTCATGCGCGCTTGCAAGGCGGCCGTAAATTTCTCGGTTTCCTTGTGCGGTGTGTTGTCGCCATCCAATAATCGTATGTTGACCACCACGGCATATTGAGTCAATTTCTTTCCATGCGGTGCTTGCTGTTCCATCACATGTACCAAGGAATTCTCATTGTGCCTGAGTTCTCCCGAAAGCATGCGAACCAGATTTTCTGCTTCCTGGGCCGTATGGCTGCCCAGGAAAAGGCCATAGCTTTTGGTCGGCGCCAGCCCCCAGAGCGCATGCAGATAACGTAGCGCCGTAATGAAATGCCATGGGCGCAGTGTCAGGTAAAAGTATCCGCAAAAAATACACACAAAGGCGAGCAGCATCAGGACTTCGGGGATGTCCATGTATAGACCGGCCAGGCCGATGCCACCGAGCAGCAGGTGGATGCAGGCGATGGTATAGACGGCGTCTCCCACTCGATAACCCGCGCTCAGCATGATGTGATGCAGGTGATTATGGTCAGGTTCGAATGGCGATTTTTGTTGCCTGATCCGGCGCAGCATGATGCTGATGGTATCCATGAGCGGGATGGAGAATAGCCACAGTGCCGTGACCGGTGTCATGGCACGGTCGATACCCTGCGATAGATCGATGAGCAGCCATGCGATCAGAAATCCAAGCAACATGCTGCCATTGTCCCCGAGAAAAACTTTGGCACGTGCTTGAAACGGGTGTCGAAGATTGAAGCATAAAAATGCGACAGTCCCGCCGCTGACGGCAATGATCAATGCTAAATTGGGTTGATCGCCGGCAATATAGGCCACGATGCCCAGCAGCACCAGGCTCATCAAAGTCACCGATCCGGATAGCCCATCGATGCCGTCAATCATGTTGAGTGCATTGATGCCGCCGATGGTGGCAAGCAGTGTAAACGGAATGGCGAACATGGCAAGCACAAATAATTCGCCAGCCAGCAGGTGTCCAAGATCGCTGATCACGACACCGCTTGCGAGCGTCATGATCAGTACGACAAGGGTTTGAACGATGAAGCGCAGCTTATAGGAGAGCTGGAAAATATCGTCAATGAACCCTGTGATGAAAATGATCATGGCGCCCAGCCCCAGCCCCAACCATTTCAAGGTATGTTCAGGAAAGTGGCTGGCCAGAAAAACCAGGGCTATCGAGAGGGCAACTAAAATACCTGTTCCGCCGACGAAAGGCGTGTGGGTTTCATGCTGTTTATGCTGGCCGGGGCGATCCAGAATGCCGTGCGCGAGTGCCAGTGAAATGGCGAACCGAACCGTGAACCCTGCCAGTAACGTACTGATTGCGAACAAAATGAGAGTATCTGTCATAGTTGAGAATATGAATTGAGAGAATGGAAACCCGAGGTTGACACGGATTGATTGCAGTATTGCCAGGATGATGCCGAATCAGCGTCACCTGTAATGACTCAAATGACGGTTTTGGATAGATAACGGCAACCATGGAAATTTCTGTACCCCTTATCGCTTTTATTTTTTGCTTGGACGGACTGTCCGGGGGGACGGGGGGCTTGCTAGCCAATTGAACCTGGGTACCTCAGTCGGCCACTATGACAGGGAGGTGACGTATTGAAGAAAGAAGAGAGAATAATGGGTTGTTGTGCTTCTGAGCTGTTTTCAGTTTCAGTGTGTGGTACAGGAAATGTACCCTGCGCCTGGCCACTGCACGCTGCCGCGGGTCCAGTTGAGAGGCCTGGATTGAAGTCAGGCGAAGTGTATGATTTTCTCCGTACAGTATCCGGCACCGATCGATGTGATCACCATCGATAGCAATGCCGGTTTGACTGCATAGAGCGCTTTCTTTACAGCATGGGTTTGATGATTGCCTCGATTTGCGATTTATTGATGCGCCCAAGTCGGGTGTGCACGATGGTGCCGCTGCGGTCGATTGTGGCCGTGTAGGGTAGGGCACCTTGAGGATTGCCCATGGCCTCAGCCAATGAGAAGGCTTCGATATCCCCGACCAACACAGGATAGTTGATGCCAAATTCTTCGCTGAATGCAGCCACTTTTTCCATATCATCAATGGCCACGCCGACGATTACCACGCCCTGATCCCGATAAGCGGTATAGGTCTCGATCAATTCGGGGATTTCATCGCGACAAGGCAGACACCATGTTGCCCAGAAATTGACGACCACGATTTTTCCCTGCCATTGCGCAGCGGATTGTAGTGTTCCATCTATGTCTGGCAGGGAAGCGGCGAAGAAATTATCGGCGCCCGCTTTTTTTTCGCTGCTGGTCAATGACATGGCATTGTCCATATGCCAGGACTTATAGGCAAAACCGGCGGCCAGCGAGAAAATCGCCACAACGATATAAAACGATAATTTATTTGATTTTGACATGCGCTATCCAGGGAAATAAGCCAGGTTGAATGAATAGTGGTTTTTTACAAGCGTAGGCGCCCACCGATGTGCCTTCCGCATGTAATCAGCCAAGCTGATGTGACTGACAATTACTGCAGAACTGCATCCAGTACCGTGATGAAATCTTCCTTGTTGAGGTAGCCGATGATTTTGATGTCGGGAATTTCACGCCCCTGCGGATCAATAAACAAAATTCCGGGCGGGCCAAACAGTTTGAAGCGTTTGAGCAGTGCCGCATCATCCGGGGTGCCGTCAGTGACATCTATTTGCACCAGCGCCACATTCTTCAATCTTGCCTGGACCTGTGGATCGCTAAAGGTGAAGCGCTCCATTTCCTTGCAGGAAACACACCAATCGGCATAAAAATCGATCATGAGGTAGCGGCCCTGGGATTGCTGGATGTATGCATCCAGTTCGGCGACCGTTTTGATCCGCTTGAAAGGGAGGCTTTCAGCGGTTGTGGCATCCAGTTCTGCCAGCTGTCCCGGGCTGGTGGTGGCAAGGTTGAATTTAGAGAGTGGCTGCAGCACGTCACGGCTGCCGGAAAGTACGCCGATCAGCAATGCAACCCCGGTCAGCAGGGCGATGACACCTACTCCCTTGAGAAACTTTCTGACGCCTGTCGCCTTCTCGGGTAGCGGATCGAGTGCATGCAGATAGATCGCGGAAATGATCAGCAACGCTGCCCATAGCAGCATATGGATGACCTCGTTGATAACGGGTGAGATCAGCCAGATTGCGACCGCCAGCAGCAGAACGCCAAAGAACTGCTGGATCGATTTCATCCACGAGCCCGATCTCGGCAGCAGTGCGCCTGCGGAGATGCCCAGCAACAGGAGCGGCACTCCCATGCCAAGTGCCATCACAAACAGGGCGGAACCACCCAGCATGACGTCGCCAGTCTGGCTGATGTAGAGCAGGGCGCCGGCTAGTGGCGCAGCCACACAAGGACTGACAATCAGTGCGGACAATGCCCCCATGCCAAATACGCTGGTGAGATGTCCACCCTTCAGATGCCCGGTTTCCTCGGCGATTTTGCTCTGGATGAAAGAAGGTAACTGAAGTTCATAGAAACCGAACATCGAGAAGGCGAGTGCAACGAAAATCAGGGCAAACGTGCCCAGCACCCAGGCGTTCTGCAGTGCAGCTGACAGCATTGCGCCGGACATGCCTGCGGCCGCGCCGGCAATGGCATAAGTAATGGCCATTCCAAGCACATAGGCAAGGGCCAGCGTAAACCCGCGCAGTTTGGATAAATGCTGCCCCTTGGTGGCGATAATCCCCGACAAAATCGGGAACATGGGGAACACGCAGGGTGTGAGCGCCAATAACAGGCCAATGCCGAAGAAACCGCTCAGTATCAGCCAGAAATTCCCGGTGGCGAACATGCGTTCGATTTTGTAGGATTCGGTTTCATATAGGGGCGCTTTGGCCGGGGTCTGGAATAATTCTGCTGCCGGGTCGGGGTCGGCTGCCGCAGCCTCTGCGCTGACGATGTCTGCCACTGCGTCGACCGTGGTTTTGAGCGCTGGCAACAACAGCTCATGCACCTTGTTGATCGGGGCATAGCAGACGCCGACCGGTTCATTGCAACCCTGATAGGTTGCGGACAGGGCAAGCTGACCGGGTGCGGCAGCTTCGCGCTGCAGTGAGATGATCGCCTGCAACGGCTGATAATAGACTTCTGTCTGGCCAAAGGTCAGGTCATCCTTCATTTTCCCGGGCGGAAGCGTGACCTTGCTGATCCGAATGCCCTCGCTTTTCGATTCGAATACGATTTTATCGCGATAGAGGTAATATTCCTTGGCGGGCGTCAAATGGGCAATCAATGTCGTTTCGTCGCGCACTTCAAGCGACAGTTTGAATGCTTCATCCGGCGGCAGGAGTTCCTGTTGCGCTTGTCCGAAGTTGGCGCCAAGTTTTTGTAAAATCGTCATCAAACCCGATGATTGACTTTCCTCGGCCATGACATGCGGGCTCGTGAGGCACGCCAACAGGAAAATTATTTTTATCCAATGCATCTGCTAACCTTGTTAAACATTTGTTTCATCGATTACCCATTGAAGATAGGCAGGCAAACCGTTACCGATAGGGACAGCCAGAATCTCGGGGAGTTCGTAGGGGTGCAGTGATTTGATCGCTTGCTCGACCGCCTCATAGTGCCGGGCTGCGGTCTTGATCAAGAGCGGAATCTCGCCGGCGGTTTCGATCTGGCCTTGCCATCGATAAAAAGAGGTACATTCTGGCAGGACATTGACACAGGCGGCAAGTCTGTCATTCAGCAGTTTTTCCGCCAATGCTTTTGCGCCGGAATGATCCGGAAAGTTAGTCAAGACAAGTATGACCTGCATCGATCGGTTGTTCCTTGGGTATCTATCGCCTTATCCTGGCAGCTTGAATTTCTATGATATTCTATTGTAAACGCAATTTCTCGTAACAGGACAAGATAATGAATCTATTTCTACGATGAAAAAACTGTTTTTGCTGCTTCAGGTGATCACCAGTATTTTCCCTATTGGCGTATTTTTTACCTATATTCTCATGGACGAGGGTAACCAGTTTACCTACGAGCACTACTTGGTTACGGCCATGAGCGCCTTTCCGTTTTTCATGGTGCTCTTGATAAAATATTTCTTATCGGGATTCGAAGATAAGTAGATTTCCCAGAATCCGACCATGGCCCTGTGGCGAAATCCGCATTGGCCACAGCAGCCTGCCTGAGCTTGAAGCTACGCTGATTTTTCCTGGGGCGGTTGCTTGCATATTCCGTTCCACGAGCCAAATGCATACAAAATGAAAAAATTACTGTTAGTTCTCCCGCTCGTTTTCATTGTTGAGGCGTGTTGGCTTCCATCGTTGACACAGGCCGAAACACGCTATGCCAGCGATCAGATCGAAGTGCTGCTGCGTACCGGGCCCAGTCACCAGCATGCAATCGTGCGCATGCTGAAAAGTGGTGCCGTGCTGGAAACTCTGGAGCATGACAAAGCGAAAGGCTATACCAGGGTGCGGGCAACAGGCGGTGCTGAAGGGTGGGTGCTGACCCGGCACCTGATGGCTGAACCTTCGGCCAGAGAACTGCTGGCACAATTGAGTGACCATTTTTCCAAATCCGAGAACAATCTGGACAGCCCAGCGGCTCAAGCCGATCTGATTCGGCGCGAGTACGAGGCGCTGGCACAGCAGACAGTCGCGCTGGGCAAGGACAACGAGCAAATGGCGCATGATTTGGCGAAAATCCGGCAAACGGCTGCCAACGCAGTCAATCTGGACAGTCAGAACCAGGAAATGCGCCAGCAAATAGTCGAGTTACAGCAACTGATAGGCCGGCTCGAGCAGGAAAATCAGCTGCTTGGCAACCAGGTCGAGCGTGAGTGGTTCTATGCCGGGGCATTGGTGCTGTTCATTGGCCTTTTGATGGGATTGATCATCCCCCGCATTCAATGGCGCAAGCGGTCGCGCTATAGCGATTTCTGAGTATTGCATAATATTTTTATGGGCACAGTCATCGTAGGGTGCGCTTGCGCACCGTCCCCAGCCGATGTTGGGTGACGGTTGCAGGGAAAGTCGGTTTTATTATGGTGCGCAGCGCATCCTACCGCACTCTGCCGACGCCATGCTGGGTGCCCTGTCGGCAGCGGGTGAGGTCATCCATGGCAGAAAAATCAACGTATGATCAATGCGCTGGGGTGATGAATCCGAATCGAGAAGTGATCGTTTCTGCGAGTGACCCAGCCACGCACCTCAATCGGCTTGTTCAAGTAGATTTTTAAAGGCGGAAACAACGCCAGATCACTATTGGCGATACGAAGATCGATCTTGTCGTTGATGATCAAGCGGCTGTATTGCCGGCTTCGCTTGAGCGCAGTGACTCTTGCCCGGTAGCGTTGCCAGCCAAATGGCTTCTCGGTTATTTTGGTCAGGTCGCGCGGCGCATAGTGCTGCATTGACCAGATGCCGAGTTGCTGTCTTTCGGCTCGTTGCTGTGCCTGGATCAAGTCTTCGGCATGTCGCAAATTTGGCGGCAGCAAGGTGACGACAGCCAGGCCATGTTCCAGTAGTGAGCGGTTGATATGCTCTCCGTTGGGGAGATACACATGGGCGAGTAGTCTTTTGTAGCGATCCTGTTTCTGCTGATCGTGCTCCAGGTAAACATTGCGTCCCTGCAGTTTATGATGCAACCAGTTTTTCGCAATAATGCCTCCCGGTTCATTGGGACGATGCCGGCTTTCGACTTCGGGTGTGTTGATTCCCAGTAGCCGTACGCGCTTGTTTCCTTCGATGATGATCGTGTCGCCATCGATCACCTTGACTACCCGGCTCCAGTTGCGGGCGGGTTGAACGTTTAACTGTAGCGGCTTTGCGGCAGGGGTAGGGATATCCGAGTAGGTGATCCGACCGCGCGCATCCTCACTGCGATAGACGCCGCTCGCAACACTCAGTGGCCCCGGCAGAAACAACAGCGCGATCGCAAGGCAAGCCAGCTTTTTGAGTGGTGACAGCAGGTTCGAATGTAGGTGGGAGGGTCTGGTAAAATGCATGAATAAGCCTACCCAGGCGTTTCACCTATTTAAAGAGAGAAAAATCCGGTATGGAAATTGACAAGGCGATCGATGCAGCGTTTGAACCCATATCAAACGCTGTCGCATCGGTTATTTTTTTTAGCGTATCAGCGATGGAGCTGGATATCAAGCTGATCCTGGTATGGCTGGTGGTGGCTGCCCTGTTTTTTACCTTGTATTTGGGGTTTGTGAATGTGCGCTATTTCGGGCATGCGATCAGCTTGCTGCACGAAAAAAATGGTGATCAGAACATTGATGGAGAAATCAATCGTTTTGATGCCCTGATGACTTCGCTGTCGGGAACAGTGGGCTTGGGTAATATCGCCGGCGTGGCTTTGGCGATTTCGGTAGGCGGGCCAGGGGCGGCATTCTGGATGGCAGTGATGGGCATCTTTGGCATGTCGACCAAATTCATGGAAGTGTCCCTGGGGGTGAAATATCGGCAACATGGTTCCAAACGTCATCCTGAAAGAATCTCGGGTGGACCGATGTATTACCTGCGCAGTGCTTTTGACCAGCGCGGCCACACCCGTCTGGGCCGATTCATGGCAGGTTTGTTCGCCATTTGCTGCGTGGGGGGGACGCTGGGTGCGGGCGGACTGTTTCAGGTCAATCAGGCCTATAATCAGGCAGTGATCATTACCGGTGGAGACAGCGGTTTTCTGGCCGACAAGGGATGGCTGTTTGGACTGATCACCGCGATATTGGTCGGCTTGGTCATACTGGGTGGCATTCAGTGGATCGCGGCGGTGGCGGGACGGGTGGTGCCATTGATGGCAATCACTTATATTCTGACCGGTTTTGCCGTGATTGCCATGCATTATGAAGCGATTCCCGCTGCGTTGCAGACCATACTGGAAACTGCCTTGTATCCACAGGCCGGTTTGGGGGCATTGCTCGGTTCGCTGCTGATCGGCGTGCAGCGTGCTTCATTCTCGAACGAGGCCGGCCTGGGGTCATCGGCGATCGCGCATGCGGCGGCCAAGACCAATGAACCTGTCAGTCAGGGCATAGTTGGGATGTTGGGGCCTTTTATCGATACGGTGGTCATTTGCATGATTACTGCCTTGGTGATTGTGATCTCGGGCGCCTATCTGGATGGCAACGGCATGGAGGGCGTGGCGTTGACTTCCCGGGCGTTTGCCACGGGTATTTCCTGGTTTCCTTATGTGCTGGCGGTGACAGTTTTTTTATTTGCCTACTCGACCATGATTTCCTGGTCGTATTATGGCCTGAAATGTGCGACCTATCTGTTTGGGGAAGATGACAGAGTCGAAGTATTCTATAAAATAGCGTTCTGTCTATTCATTGTCGTTGGCGCCTCCGCCGAATTGTCCAATATCATTCTGTTTACCGATTCCATGGTGTTGGCCATGTCGATTCCGAATATCATCGGTCTGTACCTGCTGGCGCCGGAAATCAAGCGTGATCTGAATCGATACATTTTGCGTCTCAAGCAGGAAAATGCCAATTGATCATCCGTATGGGCGCCTATCGTAATGACATTATCGAGAACCGGGCTTGAGTGAGATATGACAAAAAACCAACCAATGGATCCAGCCATGGCAACCGAACCGCTGATTGAATTCAAGGATGTGAGTTTTGCCTACGGCGCGAAACAGATACTGAAAGGTGTCAACATGACCATGTCTCGCGGGCAGGTTGTCGCCATCATGGGGGGGAGCGGGTCTGGCAAGACCACCTTGCTGCGCTTGATCGGCGGGGAAGTCCAACCCTCCGCGGGAACTGTCAGCGTGGCCGGACAAGTCGTGCATCAACTCAATCGAAAACAACTGTTCAGATTGCGCCGCAAAATGGGCATGCTGTTTCAGTTCGGTGCATTATTTACCGACCTATCGGCATTCGATAATGTCGCGTTTCAGATGCGTGAGCATACCAATCTGCCCGAAACCATGATCCGGGATCTGGTACTCATGAAACTGCATGCGGTCGGCCTGCGGGGGGCGCATCATCTGATGCCGGCCGAGCTTTCGGGTGGCATGGCGCGCCGAGTTGCGCTGGCCCGTTCGATTGCGCTCGATCCAATGTTGATGATGTATGACGAGCCCTTTACCGGGCTGGATCCAATCTCACTCGGCGTGATCGGCAGCTTGATCCGTCATTTGACGGATGCGCTTGGCATGACGTCGATTCTGGTCACACATGATGTACAGGAATCCTTGCAGATCGTCGATTATGTCTATTTCCTGGCAGATGGTGTGATTGCCGCACAGGGTACGCCCGAAGAAGTGCGCCAGTCGAAGATGCCGTTTGTGCACCAGTTCATCCACGGCGAAGTCGATGGTCCGGTGCCTTTTCATTATCAGGCACAATCCTATGCCAAGGATTTGAATATGGTTGCCCCAGCGGGTGCTGCTACCGAATCCTGAATCACGGATTGTGAAAGCAATCGGGTGCGCAAGGCTATTTCTATCAGCCTGCTCACTGAAGTCAGGGATTGAATCTGGAGAATTATTTTGATTAAACATATTGTGACTGGCATTCAAGCGGTTGGGCACCGGGTGATTGATGGTGTTTGGCGCCTGGGTTGTGCGAGCCGCTTTTTCCTGCTGGTGCTGTTGAACTCGCCGCCCAGTTTCCTGCGTTTCGGCTTGATCACGCGCGAAATTTATTTCGCCGGCGTACTGTCGCTGGTCATTATTCTGGTTTCCGGGTTGTTTGTCGGCATGGTGCTGGGGCTGCAGGGCTATGAGACTTTGCAGAAATTCGGCGCCGAGTCGGCGGTGGGTACATTGGTGGCATTGTCGCTGGTGCGGGAGCTGGGCCCCGTCATCGCCGCCTTGCTGTTCGCCAGCCGTGCCGGTTCGGCCATGACTGCGGAAATCGGATTGATGAAAGCTACCGAGCAGCTGGCCGCCATGGGCATGATGGCAGTGGACCCGGTGGCACGCGTGGTGGCGCCCAGATTCTGGGCCGGGGTGTTTTCCATGCCGCTGCTGGCTGCGATGTTTACCGTCATGGGGGTGTTTGGCGGCTATCTGGTGACCGTGATTTTCATCGGTGTGGATGAAGGCTCTTTCTGGTCACAAATGCAGGATGCCGTTGATTTTCGATATGATATTGTGAACGGCGTCATCAAAAGCTGTTTCTTCGGGGTGGCGATCACGGCCATTGCCGTGTTTGAAGGTTTCGATGCGCCGCCGACAGCGGAAGGGGTGTCCGGCGCGACTACCCGAACGGTAGTCACTTCCGCGTTGACTATTTTGGGGATGGATTTTGTTTTGACCGCATTCATGTTCAGGGGAGTGAGTTGATGCAGCGGACCATGATGGATTTCTGGGTAGGTTTGTTTGTAATGGCCGGGATAGGCGCTTTGCTGATACTGGGAATGAAGGTGGGCAACCTGACCACTTACCAGACAGGCGAGAGCTATACGCTGGTGGGAAATTTTGAAAATATTGGTGGTCTTAAAGTACGTGCCCCGGTCAAGAGCGCCGGGGTGGTGGTGGGGCGGGTGGCCGATATTCAATTCAGTCTGGAAACCTACGATGCGGTGGTGACGATCAATATGGATGCGCGTTACCAGTTCCCGCAGGACACGTTTGCCAGCATTCTCACTTCGGGTTTGCTGGGCGAACAATATGTCGGCTTGCTGCCCGGTGGGGATGACGCCATGCTCGAAGACGGGGACAAGTTCATGAAAACCAATTCGGCCATTGTGCTGGAGGACATGATCGGCCGTTTCCTTTTCGACAAGGCAGCAGAGGATAAGGATTTTTAATCTAAGGGCTCGTTAATAATAACTTGGGCGTATGCTCAAATTATTTATTAATGAGCCCTAACTAACACAAAACGATAGGTGGCAAAAAACATGAAAGCGCTTTTCAGGCATCTCCTCATACTGGTGCTGTTTTGGGTGGTTGTTCCCGCTTCTGCTCAGAATACCGCGCCGGATGCATTGGTCAGGAATACGGTGGATGAGGTGATCGCAATTCTCAAGCAGGATGACGGCATCAAAGCCGGTGACCAGGACAGAATACTGAGCCTCGTCAGGGAGAAAATACTGCCGCATTTCAACTTTACGCGCATGACCCAGCTTGCAATGGGCAGAAACTGGCGCACGGCGACCAACGAGCAGAAAAAAGAACTGGTGCGGGAATTTCGTACCCTGCTGGTGCGGACCTACTCCAACTCGTTGACCAATTACCGCGATGAAGTGATCGAGGTCAGTCCCACCAAAGTCAAACCCGAAGATACGCGCGCAGTCGTCAGAGCCCAGGTGATACAGGGTCGAGGACGGCAACCGATCCCGATCGATTATTCGATGGAAAAAACAAGTGACAACTGGAAAGTGTACGACGTGACGATTTCCGGAGTCAGTCTGGTAACCAACTATCGCGGTAGCTTCAACACCCAGATCAGAGATGGTGGCGTGGAGGGGTTGATTGCCACGCTTGTGGAAAGAAACGAATCGCTGAAAGGTCAGTAGGGTGACGGACGGACTCGAGAATAGCGTAAGTGTGGCAGATGATCAGTTGATCGTTGATGGACCGATTCTGTTTGAGAACGTGATGCGTGTCATGCAGGCGGGCGTGGTGAGGATAGGTGGCAGGCGTTTGGAGGTTGACTTTACGCACGTCACCGAAGTGGATTCTTCGGCGGTCAGCATGTTGCTGGAATGGTTGCGTACGGCGCAGGCAAAAGGTTGTCAGCTTCGATTAGTGAATCTGCCAGAAAATTTGCGCAGCCTGATAAAGCTGTATGATGTGGTTGACCTGCTGCCGTTGGATGACCGCAATCCATCCTGATCAACGGCTTTGACAGGCTGGCTTTTAGGAGCCGTGAAGGAATAAGTGTGACAATTGGGCGCGTCTGGTGGGATGCAGTGCAAGGCGAGAGGAGGAGTCATAGCCAAGGCTATGGCGACGACGAATAACGCCGCAGTGCGCCCGCCAGATGCGATCCAAGTGTTATAGTTATTTATGAACGACTCCTTAGGTAATTCCTTGGCAATGATGACGTTGGTGCAATGACTCCCGCTATTGACATACAGCAACTTGGTAAACGCTACGGCGCGTTGGCCGCCCTGGATCATATCGATCTGGTGATACAGCCGGGAGAATTTTTTGCCCTGCTGGGTCCCAATGGTGCGGGTAAAACCACCTTGATCAGCATCCTGGCCGGGCTGACCCGGCCTACCCATGGCAGCGCCAAGGTGATGGGTTATGACGTCTTGTCCGAATATCGCGCTGCGCGCAAAAGATTGGGGGTGGTGCCGCAAGAGCTGGTGTACGACCCTTTTTTCACGGTACGCGAAATGCTCGTCATTCAGTCGGGCTATTTCGGGATCCAGGGCAACGATGCCTGGATCGATGAAATTCTGTACCGTCTCGACCTGGCGGACAAGGCGCATACCAATCTGCGCGCGCTGTCGGGCGGCATGAAACGCCGGGTGTTGATCGCCCAGGCGCTGGTGCACAAACCACCGGTCATCATACTGGATGAACCGACGGCAGGGGTGGATGTGGATCTGCGCCAGAGCTTGTGGCAATTTATCCAGCATCTCAATCAAGAAGGCCATACAGTGGTGCTGACCACACATTATCTGGAAGAGGCCGAAGCATTATGCAACCGGGTCGCCATGCTCAAGCAGGGCAGAATTGTCGCGCTCGACAGCATGCGCAATCTCGTGCGCAGTATTCAGGACTATACATTGGAGTTGCGTTTGTCCACCGATGCCTTGCCGGCGGCATTGACCGCATGGCCAGTCCATCATGATGGCAACCTGTATAGTTTCAAAATAAAAGACTATGCCGAAATCGAATCGGTGCTGTCGATCCTGCGTACATCCGGTATCCGGATACTCGAAATGCAGTTGCTGCAGCCCGACCTGGAGGATGTGTTCGTCAATATTATGGAAAGCGTTCCGGCAGGTGCTTCATGACAGGTTTCTATACCCTGCTTTACAAGGAGTTGATGCGGTTCTGGAAAGTCAGCTTTCAAACAATATTGGCGCCGGTGTTGTCCAGTTTGCTCTATCTTCTGATTTTTTCCCATGTGCTAGAGAGCAGGGTGGAAGTCTATGAAGGGGTCGCCTATACCGTGTTCCTGATTCCAGGGCTGGTGATGATGGCGGTTTTGCAGAATGCTTTTGCCAATTCCTCTTCCAGCCTGATTCAATCGAAAATAACCGGTAACCTGGTATTCATCCTGCTGGCACCGCTTTCCTATCTGGAAATTTTTCTGGCCTATGTCGGCGCTTCGATGTTGCGCGGGCTGGCCGTGGGGCTGGGGGTATACGGTGTTGCTGCATGGTTTTATGGGCCACCTCCCCACGTGTCGTTATGGGCGATTCTGTTTGCGCTGCTCGGCAGTGCCCTGCTGGGCGTGATAGGTCTTATCGCCGGAATTGTCTCCGATAAATTCGATCAACTGGCCGCGTTCCAGAATTTTCTCATACTCCCTCTGACTTTTCTTTCGGGAGTATTTTATTCGGTACATTCATTGCCACCTGTCTGGCAATTCCTGTCACACCTGAACCCTTTCTTCTATCTGATCGATGGCTTTCGATACGGGTTCTTTGGTGTGTCCGATATTTCGCCTTATATCAGCCTGATTGTCATGGCGGCGAGTCTGGCAGCGATTTCAGGCTGGGCACTGTGGCTGTTGAAAAGTGGCTACAAGCTGCGCCACTAAGGACGTCGTCAAAAATAACTTCCAGAAAATGGATTAGAATGTTTATGCGGAATTATGGATAATAAGGACAATTTATAAGTGAAGAAAGACAAATTGTGACTGCTTACGATAAAGGCGTTGAACTCAAGATGCAACGGTTGTTTCTGATGCTATCAGAAAAGGATCGGCGGCGGTATGCGGGGATTGAGGCGGCCAAGCTGGGGCACGGTGGTATTGAGTATGTGTCTGGGTTATTCGATGTGGACCCCAAGACGGTACGACGCGGTCTGGTAGAACTGGAAGTGAACGAGGATCCTGCACCGACCCGGATCAGAAAAAAAAGGTGCGGGACGTAAAAATGCAATGGATCACAAGCCTGCCCTGGAAGAAAATTTCCTCGGGTTACTTGCTGAGTTTACCGCCGGCGATCCGATGCGTGAAGGTGTTTTATGGACCAATCTATCACGTTGCGAGATTAGTCGCCGCCTGGCTGAAATGGGCACATCGGCAAGTCGGCACACGGTTCGCAAGCTATTAAAGAAACATGGCTTAGGACAGCGTAAAACACGTAAGAAAAAAACGCTGGGAGCCCATCCTGATCGGGACGCCCAGTTTCAAAACATCGCCAGACTTAAGGCGGCGTATATGGCCAAGGGAGAGCCCGTGATCAGTATTGATTCCAAAAAGAAGGAATTGATCGGTAATTTCAGTCGAGAAGGCCACACCTATACACAGACGCCTGTGGATGCTTTGGATCATGATTTTCCCAGTGCCGGTGAAGGTAAATTGATTCCGCATGGCATCTATGATCTGGCGCGAAACGAAGGGCATATGAACCTAAATACGAGCCATGATACCAGTGAATTTTGTTGCGACAGTATTGCGCATTGGTGGAAACAGCAGGGTTGCCAGCACTATCCCAAGGCCCGGCGGTTGTTGCTGCTCTGCGATGGCGGCGGTAGTAACTCCGCCAATCGACATGTGTTCAAGGAAGCTTTGCAAGGACTTGCCGAACGGCTCGGACTGGAAATTCGTGTTGCCCACTATCCGCCTTACTGCTCAAAGTACAACCCTATTGAACACCGGTTGTTTTCGCACATTACGCGAGCCTGCCAGGGTGTGGTGTTTCATTCAGTCGCCATTGCCAAGCAATTTATGGAGAAGACTAAAACCTGTAAGGGTTTAAAAGTAACCGTGGATATATTGACCGGGGTTTACGTTACAGGAAAAAAGTGTGCAGAGAATTTTCTTGAGAATATGAGGATTATCTTTGATGACTATCTGCCTCGCTGGAACTACCGGGCAGTCCCACAAACAATCTGATTCTGGGAAGTTATTTTTAGCCAAATCCTAAAGAGTTTGTGTCATTTCTGAATCTACTATCAAGAGGAATACAATATGGTTACCGCAGAATCCATCGAACAAACCATTCAATCCGCCTTGCCATGTGAGTGGGTCAGGGTGGAAGGTGATGATGGTCATCATTTCCATGCCGTCATCGTCAGTGCCCAATTCCAGGGCAAAAGCATGATCCAGCAGCACCAGCTGGTTTATCGCGCGCTGGGGGACCGGATGCGTGAAGAAATTCATGCGCTATCGATGAAAACCTATACCCCCGAGCAATGGCAAGTTGCCGAGAAATCCTTCACTTGAGCACGCTTGCGCCCGGAAGATATCCATTTCAGCTGCTGGCTGCGTATGATTTCCGGGGCGCAGCGAAATCATGCAGCCAATGTAGAGTGGGCCTGTGCACCCTGCTATTTTTCGAGCTGCAAAAGTGGCGCGGTAATCCAGCCCAACGTCAACCTGGCCTGGGTGCTGTATGAAGACTCACGGCCAGCGCTCCCAAACAGTTTCTCAAGCTGTTCTTTTCCAGAAGTTTATAACCCCGCCTGGTTCAGAAGCGCAGTCAATTCTCCCACCTCAACGATGCCAGCCCCAAATGTACCGCCGGTTGAAAAAACATGGTCATCCTTGACCCCCACGCATACACCGTTTTGGTAGCAGCGGGCATAGTAGCCAAGCGCAATGAAAGAATTGGCAGTGTGGGGAAAGAGATCGGGGAAATTGGCTTCTGCCCAGTCGAATAATTTATCGGTTCGGACCGGGTCGATGCTGGGTTGCAGCACCCGGGCCGTGACCGCTTGCTGAAATTCACTTTCAGACAGCGCATGGTTGAACAGGATATACAACAGTTCGGAAGGTGTGGAATGTTGTTCGGAAAACAAACGCATCTCGACCATGTAAGCGCCGGCCGGGCCGCCAGGTGTGCCCTGATCCGATTCGAGAAACCAGTCTAGATGCGAATGCAGCGCGCCATTGGGCTGTGTTTCTCCCACGATCAACGATGATGCGCCACCGATGCCTTCCCGGCTATAGGACGTGAAACCCGTAATTATTTCAGGTGGGCAGAACACCCGACCGCAGCTTTGGTCGGGTTGCAGGTCCAGCCCACCAGCCAGACGAATCTGCGTGCCTTGCGGGGCGAGTGTCCAGCGCTGCAGCGCGGGATGCCAATAGGCGAGATGACCGGATGCCTGATAGCGGACGATTTCACCAGCACTCAGATCCCCTTCAGACGCGAAAAATCCTGGACTGTCGATAGCAATCACGCCAGGGAAATTGACTAATTGAGTCACATAGATAGGCTGTCCGGTCAAGTGGTCGTGGGGCAGTTGCCCTTCCGGCAATCCTAGAAACTCAATGCCATAAATGCTGCACATGTCTGAGCGTTGGCAAAAATCGGTGACCAGCCGTTGATTGGCGATTCTAACTTCAATGTCCTGGTGAAAAGACTGTGCCTGCGACACAATCGGAACAAGCGACAGCCAAGAAACCAATAGCCAAAAGTAAGGGTAGGTTGTTTTGTGCAACATGATTCGCTCTCTCATAAAATCATTTTTAATTAAAAAGTGGCCCGCAATCCTGCCTCGAAACTGAAACCCGGTTCTGGAGCGAAATTGCGTAGGAAAGAGGTGGAATTGCGAATCACGGACTGGGTCATGTTGGAAACCTTGCTAAACAACAATAATTTTATCCGGTTTGTCGCTTTCCAGTCGTAACTCATATCCAGATCGAGCCGGTCATAGCCGTCGGTGGACGTTTCTTTTAATCCGGGGCGGTTTTGTGCCAGTGCGCGGGTATAGCGCAACCCTGCCTGCCAGGGTCCATGGCTGGCAGTGAGCTCGAAGCCCGCGCGCAAGGGTGGCAATCGTGGCACATCACCGAGCGCGCCATCCCGGAACCAGCCACGCACATAATCGGAAAACAGCTTGAGGTGTGGGGAATAAGCGCTGAAAGGGAGCGGAATGTGCAGTTCGGTCTCGTAACCCCAGAAATCGGCATCATCGCCCTGATAGCCGAACACCGGCAAACAGTTCTGCAGGTTGGCGCAGGCCAGCTGGAAGCGGGGCGGTTCGGGTGAGAAATTGAAAAACAAGCCCTGGTTCTGCAGATAAATGAAGTTATCGATTCGTTTGTAATAGCCATTCGCCAGCAGGGAAAAGCCGTTGTGGGCCAGGTTAAGGCCGAGTTCAAAGTGATCGGCCTGTTCGCGTTTGAGATCCATGCGGCCCAGCTCAAAACTGCGGGTGGCGAAGTGTGGCCCGGAAGTGAGAAGTTCCTGAATGTCCGGTGCGCGCTGCGCGCGTTGCCAGTTGAGATGGATGATGCCACCGGCAAATGCCTCGTAGTTCAAGCTGGCAGCGAGAGAATAAGTGTTGAATCGAAGCTGTCCGGGCAAAGGCAGTGGCGCCACCACACCCGGTATGCGCACCGCATCGTCTTTGGGCGTGGTGGTCTGATGGTCGTAGCGTGCGCCGAATTCCAGGCTGACGCGATCAGCCAGCATCAGAGTTTCCGTGAGAAACAAGCCAAGCGTGCTGATGTCGGAAGCCGGTGTAAATGTCTGAAAACCGTACTGGGAAAACTGACGATCCTGCCATTGGAAACCGGCAATGCCGTCAAGCCAGCCATCATGTTGATGGTTGAATTCCAGTCGAGACTCCCAAACCTTGTTTTGTAATCGCATGAGTGGAGAGCCTCGATCTTTTTCGTCATGCGCATAATCGATATAACCCAGCTTGGCTTCGATACTTGGTAAAAATTCCCAGGGTGTGGCCCATAATCCTTCCAGATCGAAGCGGCGCTGCCTCATATCGATACGCACGGCTTCCGGCCCGTATAGGTCTTCATCTCCTCTTCCGGGGATTGCGGGCGGTACGCCATAGTTTTTTGTCAACTCATGGTAACTTCCCCCAACATAGCCTGCATCGCCAACCACTGAAATGCCCGCTGACCCGCCCTGACTCTGAGTGCGGCTGTTTTGGATGACGCCCTTGCTGTTCCCGGTTGGCTGTACCTGAAACTGTTCTACAATTGCCTTTTCATCCAAGGCGTATCCAGGAATATGGGTGTTTCCGCCTGCACGGTGGAAATAATCGAGGTGAAGCGCAACCCTATTTTTACCCATATCAAGCCCGATCATGCCTGCTTTTTCGCCCGGATTGTGGTCAAACCGGAACTCCGTTCGCCCGGCAAACCCGTTCTTCGGAATTTTGTCAGGAATGCGTTGATGCTTGATATCCACCATGCCACCTACGGCATTGCCGCCAAAGCGCAATGCGGCTGGGCCGCGATAGACAGTGATGCGGTCAGCCAGCATGGTTTCGGCAGCAATGGCATAATCCTGACTCATCCCCGAGGCATCATGCGTGCCGATGCCGTTTTGCATGACCCGCACACGCGGTCCGCCCATGCCCCGGATGACAACCTGACCGACACCAGGCCCATAGGAAAGATTGTGTACCCCTGGCTCACGCTCCAGTGTTTTACCAAGCGTATCCGCTGCACGTAATCTCAATTCACGATCGCTCATCTTGCTGACGGCCTCTGCAGACTGCGCGGTCGTTTTGATGACCATCGTATCCAATAGCTGAATATTTTCTTTTTGGACGGTTTGGGAGCGCGCTTCCTCAATTTCCTCGGGAACCGGCTGCAAAACCGATTCAGCTTGTACCACTGGGATTGTCAGAAATGCCAGGAGCATCCATGCTGGCAGTGGAGCCAAATTAGCTCGTATCCTAGACATTAGTCAGCAATCCCGGCTTGATCAAAAAAAGATTTGAGTGGTCCGTGATCGGTCAAACCACCAAACGGTCCACCGGTGGTAAAGACGCGTCCGCGTTTACTGCCCAGACAAATCGCATTGTCATAGCAGCGCGCATAGAAGCCGAAAAGGAAACGACTCTGGGCGGGATGTGGAAAAATCTCGCTGAAATTGGCTTCCGCCCAGTCAAACAGTGGGTCGATACGGCTATAGTCACTCAACGGAATGCCGGAGAATTGAGCGAGTGACTGGCTGAATGCATTTGGGTTGAACCCGCCACCCGTATTCATATGGAATGCCAGAAAGAACGGTTTGGAAGGCGGATAAAGAATTTGATCACCCGCCACACTCGTTCCAAACAGAGTCAATGCGACCAGGTAAGCGCCATCATCAGGGGCGGAACCATCTGTTTTTTGCAGCTCAAAAGTTGGATGAATGTCATCAGTCGAGCCACTGGCGCTTAAAAAGCCGACCAGCCCCTGGCTGTCTTCCCCTTCCCAGGCCGAAATTTTGCGTGTGACGAAAGCCATCCGGATAGACAGTTGTTCATCGAATCCATCACGCATCCAGCGGTTCTGATCCGGCGACCATTTCATCAGTGTGCTGACGAACTGGTAATGGAGGGTGCCACCCTGATCAAAACCAATACCGCGAAAACTTGCATCGGACATCCGGTAAGGCGTTAGCGAGCCCGCAAATGGAATGGTGAAAACAATATGATCCCCTAATTGTCTACCTTGCCGCTGTGTATCGATCAGGATTTTGCCCTGACGCCAGGCAAAAGCCATATTGGGTGTGCCCTCGTGTGCCATAACAGGTTGAGAAACTGTGACGGATGCCAGTAGCAGAATTACAAGAAATTTCTTGATCATCATATTTCCGAAAAAGAGTGTAAAGTAACCAAGTTAATTTCCAATAGCAATGCGACAAATTGTCGCAGTCAGAGCGGTGTTGTGATGACGTGCAACCCAATCACTCAATCGCGTCGGATCAAAGCGGAATTAAAAAGTCGCACGCAATCCTGCCTCGAAACTGAAACCTGGTTCCGGGGCAAAATTGCGCAGGAAGGAAGCGGAATGGCGGATGACGGACTGAGTCACGTTGGAAGCCTTGCCAAACAGCAATAGTTTGATCCGGCCGGCTGTTTCCCAGTCGTAACTCATGTTCACGATCAGCATGAGCGGCGGCAAATGGTTTGTCAGCATTCAGACGTGGTGCGGGGTCGAGTAGCCGCTACCGAAAGGCGGTGCAGTCGGCATCGACATGGGCCTGGCGCGCTTTGCCACGCTCTCCGACGGCACCTTCTACGCGCCGCTCAACAGCTTCAGGCAGCATGAAGCCGTACTGTGCAAGGCGCAGCAAGCGATGAACCGAAAAATGAAATTCAACAGCAACTGGAAGAAGGCAAAGGCCAAGGTCCAGCGCATCCACTCCCGTATCGGCAATGCCCGCCGCGACTACCTGCACAAGACCACGACCACGATCAGCCAAAACCACGCGATGGTGTGTATCGAGGACTCGCAGGTGCGAAACATGTCCAAGGCAGCGGCAGGTACAACCGAAGCACCGGGCAGAAACGTCCGGGCAGAATCTGGCCTGAACAAATCCATCTTCGATCAAGGCTGGTTCAAGTTCTGCCACCAACTGGAATACAAGCTGGTGTGGAACGGAGGTTGGCTTGTCACCGTGCTGCCGCAGTATACAAGTAGGACGTGTCCGTGTTGCGGACACATTTCGGCTGCCAACCGGCAGAGGCAGGCGCAATTCCTGTGCATCGAATGTGACTTCGTGGAAAACGCCGATGTGGTCGGCGTGATCAATGTTTTAAGGGTGGGACACGCCCGGTTCGCCTGTGAAGTGAGCGGTGCGGTAATGCTGCCAGCAGCAGGAATCCACCGAAGCGGCTCAGGGGCGGATCAATGCCGCAGCCAGATTAATGGCAGGCGTGGTGAGACTGCTTTGGGGAAAAGCCGATTGACATGTTCCAGCGGCTCGCGATGCAGTGCATAGGGTGCGCAAGTGCCCCTAACAATATACGTTCGCTATTCAGAATCTGTCTGGCATGCAGCGCGGTTTATGGCATGACGAGCGGCGCTCGGGACAGGCCCAATCAACGAACGAAGTGATCGATACCAACGGCGTCAACGATCAGCCGCCGGTAAAACTCGGCTTTGCGGGTTTGCAATTGTTCCAATGGATTGAAGTTGTCGGTCAGAATGATGCCTTGGCCGAGGTTGATATCGAGTGATCTTGTTTCAAGCCAGGCCTGCTGGGATCTGGAAAGTGTGCCGCCGTAAATGCTCAGGTCATGATTGGAAGCAATAAAAATGAAATCATTGAAATCGTCGCCCGGTTCGGAGATGAAGGTGAGCTGATGGGGAAAGACCTGTTGCAGCGTTTTGCCAACCGAAGCCAGCGCGACATTGCTGCCTTCTTCCAGGAAGGAGACAAAATTGAGTGCCAGCACGCCCTGATCGGTCAGCAGTTCCCGCAGTTGCTGCAAGGTTTCCTGGGTGAGCAGGTGCACCGGTTCCGTGCCGCCGGTGAAGACATCGAGAATGATCAGGTCATACCTGTCCTGTAATTGCCGGATTTCGTAGCGCGCATCGCCGATAATCGTTTTTCCGGTTGGAGCGAAATCAAAATACTCGTGGGCTGCCTGGGCAATGGCGGGGTCGATCTCGATGGTGTCCGTTTCAATCCCAAATTGTTTGAGACTGGCCACCATATGGCCTGCACCCTGACCGATCAGCAACGCGCGTGTCATGCCGGGCACGAGCCGCGGGATCAATTCGACAATTTTCTGATAGGTCAGCAGATTCTGGCCGTGGCTGAGCGTGGCCGCGCCAATGGTGGAGGCGTCCGCGGTCAGCAGCCGCATGTTGGCTGCCGGGTTGTCAACCACCCGCACCCAGCCATACAGGCTTTCATGCGCGAAGCGGGTTTCAAGCGAGGCCTGCCGGTGTTGCGCAACGCTGGCATCGGATACTTTGGGTAACACCCCCATGCCGATGAACGACAGCAATACAGCCGGTGCCAGCGCTGTCGCCGCGGATTGCAGGCGTTTGCGCTCAATGACCCCGACCAGCAAGGCGAGCAGAAATAAAATCAGGCCAAGACCGATAAAAATTTCACGTGAGCCGACCAAGGGGAATAAATAGAACCCCAGAAACAGCGTGCCGATAACGCTGCCCAGCGTGCTGACGGCATAAATCGAGCCCGTGCTTGCCCCCACGCCCGCCAGGCTGGAAGTGGCGAGCTTGACAGCAAATGGGCTGACCATGCCCAGCATGATCAGGCTGGGGGTAAACAGAATCAAGGTGCTGATGAATGTGCCCAGACGCAGTCCCAGTGAATCGGTTGCCAGCAGAACCGGGCCGACCATTGCGGGGATGAGGAGAGTGAGCAAACCGGCCAGCGCGATGATCAGGGACAAACCTGTGTGTTTCGCGCGATCCGCCCAACGTCCGCCGGCGAAATAACCGATCGCCAAAGCAATCATGGTCACCGAAATGAGGGATGCCCACACATACAGGCTCGCCCCATAGAAGGGCGCGATCAGGCGCGTGCCCAGCAATTCTATGACCATGACGGCAGCGCCGGTCAGAAACACGGTGCAATACAACCAAAGAAAGCTGTAGCGGCTAGATGGGGGAGGATTCATGAATTTCCTTGTGAAAAAGATGGCGATGGTTAGGAGGCTGTCCGAGAATAGGCTGATCTACTGCGTACGATTCTGGCTGGCCGGATTTTCCGATCCTTTTCGTTGAATAGAACGACTATTCGCCTCAAATGATCGAAAAATCCCGCTCAACCAGCCTCGCCCTCGCTACGATCGCTATTCTCGGACAGCCTCCTAGACCCGGAGCATTGTATAAGCCGGAAATGGCTTTGCAAATGCGACAAATTGTCGCACCTGGGGATTACCCGTTGATGGAAATGGCTGGCGTGGTATTGAATAAAATCATTATCAATCAATTGCTTGTGTGTAAATATTTGGCCGGGGAAAGTTTGCGCCCCGGGGGGTGCGACAATTTGTCGCATTGAAAACGCAGATTGTTCACCTGATAATCGGCCTGTCGGTTTTATTTAAACGCAATAAGACGAACCGGAACAGGTTGTTCATTTGGGCATCAGTTGAATTTTAAAAAGGGACTCTGATAATGACAAAACATCAAGAAAAAATATTTGTACTGCCACTGCTTGCCGCACTGGTGACGGTTGCATGGGGGAATGCCCAGGCGCATACGCGATTCGACATCAATACCACCAAGGAAGGAACCAGGGTTGATAATCATGTCGTCATTCCACATGGCTGTACCGATCAACCGGTGATCGGCAATGTGACAGTTTTTCCTGATGTCTCGACGGCACTCGTGGATACCGCGCCGCTCCCCAATGCCGCGATCGGCAGTGATGCTTTCACCCGCTCGGATCAGCCTGCTTCGGCTTTTGTGCTGGGTGTAGTTACTTTCAGCCCCGTTCTGAGCAAGCATGTATTCACGATGCACGAGATAGTCAGGGATTCAAATGGCAACCCAATCGCCGAGTGGCAGGCAGGCGGGTCGATTCCACCCAATAACTGGGTGGCAAAATTGGCGGTTCGGGTCAATCCCATTAATATCGAACCAACTTCCTGCGTGAACAGATTGATCGTGGCGCCCGCTATCGCCAATATTTGTCAACTGACCAGCATCCATGAAATTAATGGCAAGGATACAGATCGACTGGATGTCGATTTCTGGTCTGCGCCAGACGCCGGTCATCCGCAGTTCGATGGGCCTGCCTGGAATTCTCCCGCACCTTATATCGTGACCCGTAATCTTGAAACCAATCCATTGCCTGAGAACTGTGGTGAAGGGATTACCGCGCGGATTTATCCTTCGGCTCAACAGCTGGACAGAGATATGCCCGTACGGATTAACGGTACACAAGTCTGGCCGATTCCATAAAGGCTGAATGTGTCGCTCGGTGCCATCACTTTGTGGGTGATGGCACATTGCTTTTTAAAACGAGCATGCCGATGGGGAATCTGGGATAATTTAAAACAGGTTCTGCCAAGGTTTAATTGGAAGATGGCAAAAATCAAGCTGCACTTCCCTGGTGGGAGAGACGAAAATGAACTCAAGGAGATGGTGCGATGAATAAGGTGGCTATAAAGAAATTGTTGGGCGTTTCAGCTTTTCTGTCAGGTATCGGATTGGCCGGGGCAGGTTTTTCGCATGATATTGCCGGACCGATCGATCCGGCTGGCAACGTGCCAAGCTTTACGGTCGTAGCGATGGTGACATGCTTCGATGATAATGGACAGACTGACAAATTAGTGGCGAATATAAGAGACATGAGCCCCGCTGTGGAAGGCATGTTCGTTAACCTGGCCCTTTTCAAAGGAAGTAAGGCGATTAGTACCACCGATTCCATACCGGGTGATAATAGCCCTAGCCCAACCATTGCCCTGAGAGGGGGCGGTGGTCTTTATTTTATGATTATCAACAAAACTAAGGCGGGCACAAGAAATGTTGCGGTCGAGTACCATTGTATGACTGCGGATAATAATCACACCGGTACTGATATTCTATTAACTACTTATGAATGAATAGAATCCGAAGTTAGCCAGGAAGATATTTGAATGATGACATACTGGGTTTTCCTATATTCAGGCTAAGATTATCCAGGTGTAGTAATTGCTGGGAAAACAGGAGAATGCATGGAGATTTCTATTGTTTACTCTGGTTTCAAGGAAATTCGATCCGTACTACAAACAAGGCGTAGCCCATTGATCCGTTGTTTATTGTTGATAGCCTTTATCCTATCAGCCATGCCGGCTGTCGCGCATTTTGAAGGCGATACGCCGCCACCGCTCTGTGCGCTGACTGACCAGGATGGTATGCCCGCTGAAGACTGGGAGAGCATGAAAGGGCAGGTGATCTATATCGATTTCTGGGCATCCTGGTGTCCGCCCTGCATCAAATCGTTTCCTTTCATGAATCAACTGACCGAGGATTTCCAGGCACGCGGCCTGCAAGTGGTCGGCGTCAATCTGGATGAGAAAAAATCCGAGGCGGATGCGTTTCTCGAACAATTTCCGACCCAATTCACGATCATGTTCGATCCGGATAAAAGCTGTGCCGAGGATTTCAACGTGATCGCCATGCCTTCGACCTATATCATCGACAAGCGGGGGTTCGTCCGCCATATCCACCGCGGATTCCGGCCCGGCGAAACCGAGGCCATGCGTGAGTTGATCGAAGCGTTGCTGGAAGAGACGATCTGATTTGAAATGCCATCTATACCTCCATGCGATTTCCAACAGGATACATGGCCCGGAATAATCCATTGGCAGTTTCATGGTACGCGAGTGGATCCGGCTTCTTGAAAATGGTTGATGAACATCAAAAATTGTTTTGCTCCGGGTAATCCGGGTACCTCGATTATGCGTAAAGACCGATTGCTGATACTGCTCTGTTGTGCTGGTGTGATGCTGTCTGGCTGCGCCAGTGTTGCGCCCTGGGAGCGCGGTGTGCTGGCCAAGCCGCAGATGGCATTGGAGCCCAATCCGCTGCAGACTGGGACACGCATGCACAATTATGGCAGCCGTGAGGCGGGTGCCAGCACCAACGCCGGCGGTGGCGGCGGGGGGTGCGGTTGTTATTGATAGGTGCCGTGACAACATGCTGAAGTAGCGTGAGTATGTCTTCTGCTTCTCCATCGCACCCCCGCGAGGGGGATTGCGTGCCCTCATCCAGCCCGTCATCCTGCCATGTTCCAAACTCGGCTGCGGGCAGCCAGCTGGCCCTGCAGGCGCTGACGGCTGCGGCATTGGTGCTGCCGGGCTTGCTGATTGCCCCGGCGGAAGCCGCTGACGCCAGCAGCGGCAGTGTCAATTTTCAGTACAGCCGTTACCAGGAAGGCAAGCGCAACTTGTATTCGGTCCGGAGCGATCTGGATCCGATCATGGTCGATACCTTGCATGGCAACGGCACTTTGTTTGTCACCGATCGCCTGAAGCTGACCTTTGGCTATACGCAGGATACCTGGTCGGGCGCAACCCCGGTCAGCTCCGTTCCGCTGGCGTCCACTGCCGGCAATATTCCCTTCACCCGCACACTGCCCACCGGGGAAGTCGTATCCGGCGCCTCGCCGCATGTGACCGGCGCGGTCACTCTTGACCGGAATCTGAATCCCATCCGGTTTGATGCCGAAGGCAACCAGTTGATCGATCCCCGCACTGTGCTGGTGCTTTCGACTGCTTCGCCCGAGACGCGCAATCAGGGGGATTTCGGACTCGAATACGAGTGGGATGAAGCGACCCTGAGACTGAGCGGCGGCTTTTCGGAGGAGCGTGACTTCAAATCGGCTTATGGCCATGCCAGCGGCCGTTTCGATTTCAACCAGAAACTGACCAGCCTGAAATGGGGAGCGGGGTATGCCAGCAGCCGGCAGTCAGCCATTCTCGATCATGATGCGTTGGGTTATATCACCAATCTCGCTTATGCGGACCGGATCAAGTCCCGGGACAATTTGCGGATTCTGGCGGGCGACCGGCATGACTGGAATTCCAATCTGGGCCTGACGCAAATACTCGGTAAAAGCACGCTGGTCGATTTCAATTTTGGCTATACCCGCAGCGGCGGCTTCATGGAGAATCCCTACAAGGGCGTGACGGTGATTTTTGTCGATCCCGAGCGGATCAGCCCCGATCCCAATGCCCTGATCCAGGGCAATCTGCGCACCGTGCTCGAGCAGCGGCCGGGGCTGCGCAATCAGTTCGCTTTCAGCGGCAAGCTGGTGCAGTACGTGAGTCCGCTCGATGCAGCATTGCATCTCAACTACAAATTCTCGTTCGACGACTGGGGCATTTACAGCAATACCTTTGAAGGCGATTGGGTGCAGCCACTTGGCAGCGATTGGACCATTACCCCGCGAATTCGCTATTACTCACAGAGTTCGGCAAATTTCTTTGAACCTTATTTGGTGTCGAATCAGGCCTTTACCCGATTGGTATTCGATGATGACGGCGAACCCCAAGTCATTACCTATGATCCCAAGAAACTGCCCAAGCATTTTTCGAGTGATCACCGCCTGTCCAGTTTTGGTGCTCTCAGTGGCGGGGTGACCGTCAACAAGAAGTTTGCCCGCGGGATCGAACTGGAGGCGGGCTTCGAATACTATACCCGTTCCAGCGCCTTGAAGTTGGGCGGCGGCGGGAACAGCAGCTTCGCTGATTTTGATTATTACGTGGCCAATGCTGCGCTCAAGATTGACATGGACGCCATCAATTTGCGCCGGAGCCAGCACCCGCATGCACACCATGATCACCATGACGGCGGGCACGATCACCGCATGCATCATGGCCGCCATGGACCGGCTGGCGTCATGTATGGGCATATGCTGGAGAAGGCTGGGGAATTCCACTTTGGCTATCGCTTCATGTATGCCTGGCAGGCGGGAAACATGCTGCGCGGTTCCAGCAAGGTGGGTGACGCCGATATCGTCAACCTGGCTTGCAGCCCCAGCAAACTGTGCACCCACGCGCCGGACAGCATGAATATGCGGATGCACATGCTCGATATCATGTATGCGCCGACCGACTGGCTCAATGTGATGTTGATGCCGCAGTTCATGGACATGGACATGGAGCTGCGCGAGTTGGAAGGGCGTCCCCCGCCCGCGCCGGGCGACCATCAGCATCCGGGTACGCCGCATACTACCGGCGGGGTCAGCGATACCATTCTGATGTCACTGGTCAGGCTGCTGGATTTGCCTGGTCATCACGTGCATATGGGTCTCGGTGTGAGTGCGCCTTCCGGAGATGTCAAACTCAAGCTCAGGCGTATGGCCCGGCAGGATGGCGGCTTGATTCACTTTGACATGCAGCTGGGGAGCGGGACCTGGGATTTTCTTCCCAATCTGACCTACGAGGGAGATGCCGGTCCCTGGTATTGGGGCGGCCAGCTGATCGGCACCAAGCGCATGGAGAAGCGGAACAGTTCGGGTTACCGCCTGGGGGATATTTTTCAGGCATCCACTTGGGGCGGGTACCACTTGCTTGACTGGCTTTCCGCTTCCGTGCGGGGCATTTATACCAGCCAAGGCAAAATCCGGGGCGACTTCAACACCTTCAATAGCCGGATAGGGCCGATGGACTACCCCGGCAACCAGGGCGGGCGGTTTTGGGACATTGGTCTGGGTGTCACAGCATCGGTGCCGAGCGGCAGGTTTGCCGGGAATATGTTTGCCGTGGAATGGTTGCAACCGCTGAGCGATGATTTCAATGGCTTCCAACTCGAGCGCAAGGGAACCTTGAACGCCAACTGGAGCTATCATTTCTGAGCCGATGCGCATCAGACTGTTTCCCTGAATATGGATGACCCCGGATCGCATTTATCCTGCTGAAAATTGTATGGAGCATATACTATAAGGCCTGACCGAATGAAGTTCTTTCAGCATGCCTTCAAGGCGATGGGCACACCTTGCTCGATTCAGCTCTATGCACCCAGCCGGGCCAGTGCGGAGCGGGCGATTCAGGCGATTGTCCGCGATATCCAGCGATTGGAGCTGAAATACTCACGCTACCGTGAGGACAGCTTGCTGTCCGAAATCAATCGCTGTGCAGCACAAGGCGGGCAAATCAAGGTGGATCCGGAGACGGCCGGTTTGCTGGATTATGCGGCGACTTGTCATCGTGAAAGTGACGGCTTGTTCGACATCACTTCCGGTATTTTGCGCCATGTGTGGGATTTCAAGTCGGGCCGGTTGCCCGCAGAGGGACGGATCGAGGCCACGTTGGCGCGAGTTGGCTGGTCAAGGCTGAATTGGAATGCACCTGTGCTCGAATTTCCGGTTGCCGGCATGGAGCTTGATTTCGGCGGGGTAGTGAAAGAGTATGCGGTCGACCGCTCAGTCAGCTTGTGCTGGGATGCCGGTATCCGGCATGGCATGATCAATCTCGGGGGAGATATCCGGATAGTGGGTCCGCATGCGGATGGCAGCCCCTGGCGGGTTGGGATACAGCATCCCCGTCAGCCGGGCAGCCTGTTGCGAACGATACAGTTATCCAGTGGCGGTCTGGCCAGCAGCGGTGATTATGAGCGATGCATTACACTCCATGGCATTCGCTATGGACATGTGCTCAATCCCAAGACCGGCTGGCCGGTCAGGCGAATGGCCGCAGTGAGCGTGATTGGTGAGCTGTGTGTCATCGCCGGTAGCGCATCCACGATTGGCATGCTTAAAGAAGAGCATGCCAGCGAGTGGTTGCAAAATCTGGGGCTGCCCCATCTTTGGGTGGATGTGGAAGGTGTAATTGGCGGCTCGCTGGCGAACGTAACCGAGTAGCGCAATGGCTATCTTTTGGGTGAGCACAGCCTGTTGACTAAAGTCAGCGCCGGAATTTTCGGTTCTTCCCGTCCTTTCCTTGCCTGGTCATACACGTTTTCCAGCGTGAGATGTTGCCCTTCTCTGCCTGCCCGGACCGTGTACACATCATAACTGAACGTGGCGGCAAAATTGATCCAGCTGAGCGGAATATACACCTCGAATCCATTGTCGATATACGCCATTCTGAATGGATGGTTCGTGTCGGCTTCGATGAACCGTTTCAGGAGCCGATATGGCTCCAGGTCGTCAGACTGCTCCAGACCTGCATACAGCTGAATGCCTGATGCCTCTGTCCGGCTCACGGGTATGACAAAAGCATGGGTGCTGATTTGATGAATTTTGACGAGATAATAGTCACCAATTTCACCTGTTGCGCGTTCACCGCGGGTTTTTACCTGAATGACCAACTCGTCATTCGGGCTGATTAGGGTTGAGACCTGCAGGATGTCGATTTCCGGTGCAAGTGCCTTATCCTTGTAGCTGTAGATCATCCGCGGATCATCATAAAGGCTCATCGCGTTACCCTGCGGTATGACGGAAAGCATCCCCAGCGTGACAAACAAGCAGCTGAGATATTTCATAGCTTGAACAAGTCCTCGTCTTCGCTGAACATTTTGGCCAGCGTTGTGGTGTCATCCAGTGCATCGAACAGGACTCGGATATTGCCATGGGGATCGATCAAGAATGCCGTTGTGCTGTGATCAACCTGGTAATGCTGCGTATTGCCGGCATTTTTGGTATAAAAAAGAGCCTCCACGCCGAACGATGTCTTGAATCGTTCCAGTTGCTCGCCTTCCAGCCGTAAATGGGAAAGATTGGTCCCGAAGCTTTTTGTATAGCCGGATAATATGGTGTCGGTATCTCTATCCGGATCCACGGTCACAAAAATCCCGTTCACCTTGACCTGCGCCTTGGCAGCCGCTTTGATCAGCATGGAGAGCTTGGCCATTGAAACCGGGCAGATTTCCTTGCAGTGCGCAAAGCCGAAGAACACCAGTTTCCAGTGATCTTGATCCTGTGGCTGCAAGCTATGCCGCAGGGCAGTGATCGATTCCTGTTGCAGGGGAACCGGCTGATGCAAAACGATGGCAGCCGCATGGGTCGCGATCGGTGTCAGGGTGGCGAGTGCGACTATCAGACTCAACGAAGTGAAAATGGACAATATTCTGAAGTGCATGGTTGATTCTCTTGGATTTCGGTAGTCGTTTGGTTGATTAAAAAACTGGCCCACTGTTTGCCGCCAGAGCCGGCGACGAAAGGAGAGAGACGACAGTGGGCCAGGGTAATTAACCAGATCTAACTTGCTTGCAGATTAGCGATTGCCACCGGCAGCATAGATGCCATGTGGCATAACCAGACCATCGCTGGGACCGAATACCTTGGCGACGGTATCGGTCAATGTATCGATCTTGATCACATAACCGGATACCCAGCTCGCCAGCAGCAGATAGCGGTTGTCCGGTGTCGGACTAAGCGTGTGGGCGACCGCAAATCCTTCCGGCAGCTCGTACCCGGGCCGGAGCCGTTTGATGAATTTGGGTTTGGTGCGATCGCTCAGATCGAAAATCGAAATATAGCCATCCCTGGCGAAGGTGTTGTCGAGGCTATCCTCCTCGGCGATGTAGAGTTTTCCGCCGACCACAGCCAGATCTGAAGCTGAACGGAAAACACCCGGTCCATTGACAGTATTGGTGCGGTTGAGGATCTGAGTGGCTGTCCCATCCACAGCATCGATCAACCAAACACTGGGTGGAATGATGTTGTTGGTGGAAGGGGGGGTCAGCGAGGTTTTGTCGAGTTGCATCGATGCGGTCAGCGCATACCGTTCATCCAGCCAATAGACAAAGTGGGTAAAGGCAGCATACCGCTTTTCGTCGCCCAGCATGATTTGCTTGACTGGGTTGAGCGCGCCAGTCTGGCGGTTGACGGTGTAGACATCGATGACGTTGTTATCGAAGAAATAGCCGGTGCCCAGACCGATGGTGCCTGACTGGTTGAAATTGATGCCATGTGTCTGCTCGGTGTAACCGGGGATAATGATCGGATCGGCCTCCGCGAAATCGCTGGTTTTCAGGTCGATTACACGGACTTCATCCGAGGTCCATTTGGTGAAATAAGCGTAATCCGTATAAGGCAGCAAAGTGGGGCCATGAATCTGGGTTGCTCTGGCAGTTACCCAAGTTGGGATAGGTTGCTTGGGGTTGGTCTGCTCGACATAGGGCAATTCTGCTGGAGTACCGGGCGCCTCTGTCTGGAGGACCGATTCGACGGAAAGGCTGACTGTGTTATTGTCCCAATCGATGCCATAGACATTCAGCGCGATGATATAGGCCGGATGATCATCGGTATTGTCGCTGGTGATGTAGAGTTTATCTGCACCGGGCAGTATCAGCGTATGCTGCAGCGGAATGTCGCCGGGCCAACCCTGCAAATTGCGAGGATCCAGTGTGATGACCTTGTCCTCCTCGTAGTTGAACAGATATACCATCCGGGTATGATAATCGATTGCAGTTACAACTGGCTGCAGGTATTGGTTGTAGACATTCTGATTGTTGAGCATGGCCGGTGAGCCCTGCCCGAAGTTCTGCGCCTGAAGTGAGGCCGCCTGTACCGAAACCAGGCATAAACCCGCCAACATGGAAGCCTTGAGAAACTTGGCCTTGAAATCCATTAAACCCCTCCTGATTGTGTTGAATTCTTAAAAAATAAGCTACTGAATGCTCATTAACCGGCAATAATCCAAAATCTCCCCAAGTAAAACGACTGCAAAGTTTTGCTTACTTTGAGAGTGATTAAGATAATCGGCTTATATTGCAAGTTAATTAAACCTATTTTATGGATTCTTGCTGTATTGCTTCTGTGACAAATCGCACATCGGCTAGGAGGCTGTCCGAGAATAGCGATCGTAGCGAGGGCGAAGCTGACTGAGCGGGATTTTTCGATCATTTGAGGTGAATAGTGGTTCTATTCAACGAAAAGGATCGAAAAATCCAGTCTGGCAGGTTCGTCCGAAGTAGATCAATCTATTCTCGGACAGCCTCCTAGATGTTTCCAGCAGGTTTCAAGTGCACGTTAATTGCATTTGTCATGAGAAGTATTGTGGGCGTGAAAGGTGCAGGGCGGGTCGTATGGCTACCTTGCCGGGAAAACCACGAATGAACACGAATACACACGAATTATTAAGCGGTGGTGCCCGCTTTAGTTGAATTGTCATGCGGCAGGATGAATGCATGATGGCTGGTCTGATTACGGGTGAAAACCAGATGAAGCGATTTTCAGTATTCGTGTGTATTCGTGTTCATTCGTGGTTTGAATTGCAGTCAAACACTTGACCCATAGTGAAACTGCACAGAGTCCATCTGCCTGCGGTGTTGCATTTCCAATCATGCTGTCGTAACCGGGCTGGACCCATTTATACTGGTCACTTTTGTCAGGAGATCGTCATGAAAAGTGTTTACGGTGTCTACGATGCCCCTCATCCTCATTGGGTGGGGGATGGTTTTCCGGTGCGTTCGCTGTTTTCTTATATGAACCATGGCAAGCATCTCAGCCCCTTTTTGCTGCTTGATTATGCCGGTCCGGCCAATTTCGAGCCGGCTGAGCAGGCGCGTGGGGTGGGTCAGCATCCACATCGTGGATTCGAGACTGTCACCATTGTCTACCAGGGAGAAGTGGCGCATCGCGATTCGACTGGTCAGGGAGGAGTGATTGGCCCTGGTGATGTGCAATGGATGACGGCGGGTGCGGGCATACTGCATGAGGAATTTCACTCCGCGGCTTTTACCCGCACCGGGGGCGGGCTGGAAATGGTGCAGCTCTGGGTCAACCTGCCAGCCAGGCACAAGATGACCGCGCCGAGCTATCAGGCCATTCTGAGCCGGCAGATTCCTGCCACCGCCTTGCCCGGGGAGGCCGGAGCTGTGCGTGTGATTGCGGGTGAATATGACGGGCACAAGGGGCCCGCGCGCACATTTACACCGCTGAATGTCTGGGATATGCGATTGCGTGCGGATAACTCCTGTGAGTTGACGCTTCCCAGCGGTTGGTGGGTGGGGCTAGTGATACTGCATGGCTCGGTTGTGGTCAATGACGACACGGCAGTTCGCGAGGTGCAGACCGTGCTGCTGAGTGGGGAGGGTGAGAAAATGACCATCGCTGCCAATACCGATTCAACCCTGCTGCTCTTGAGTGGCGAACCGATCGATGAACCGGTTGTGGGGCGTGGGCCTTTTGTCATGAACAGCGAGCAGGAAATCCTGCAAGCCTTTGCAGATTTCAAGCGCGGTCATTTTGGCTGAAATCCGCTTGGACTGCTGGCTAAAACTTATAGCCGCGATGCAGCGCCACGACGCCGGCTGTCAGATTGAAATATTCGACCCGCTCGAATCCGACCTGCTGCATGATTTGTTTCAATTCTTCCTGCGAGGGATGCATGCGGATGGATTCGGCAAGATAGCGGTAGCTGGCATCGTCACTGGCGATCACTTTGCCCATCATCGGCAGGGCCTTGAAGGAATAGACATCATAGAACGGCTGCAACGGTTTCCAGACCTTGGAGAATTCGAGCACGATGACTGAACCGCCGGGACACAATACGCGCAACATCTCCTTGAGTGCCAGGTCTTTGTGCGTCATATTCCTGAGACCAAAGGCGACGCTGACTCGATCAAAATAGTTGTCGGGAAAGGGCAGTTTTTCCGCGTCGCATTGTGCCACGGGCGTGCTTTTACCTTCGTTGAGCAAACGATCACGGCCGATTGACAGCATGGAATTGTTGATGTCGGTCAGCCACACTTCACCGCTGCGTCCCACCTTTTCCAGGAACAGATTGGTCAGATCGGCGGTGCCGCCCGCGATGTCCAACACCTTGTCGCCCTCTCTGGCCCCGCTGGCCTCGATCGCGAATTTTTTCCAGATGCGATGCAATCCGAGGGACATGAGATCGTTCATCAAGTTGTAGCGTGCCGCAACGGAATCGAAAACATCAGCGACTTTGCGTGCTTTTTCCGTTTCGGAGACCGTTGTAAAACCGAAGTGCGTCGTATTGGTCATTTGGGAAATTCCCTGAATGGGTGATTTAAATTTGATAGGCAGGCTATGGCGTTTCCCGGCTGCCGCCGGATTCCTCCAGGCGCCGTAGATAGCGCTGCCACATGGCTGCCTGGTTCAGGCCATAATTATAGAGCAAATCCCAGGAATACAAGCCAGTGTTGTGACCGTCGGAGAAATCCAGCCGGATGGCGTAACGGCCAACCGGTTCGATATGGGTAATGGTGACATTTTTTTTGCCGGTCTGCAGAATTTCCTGTTCGGGACTGTGGCCGCGCACTTCCGCCGAAGGTGAGTGAACCCTGAGGAATTCACACGAAAAATTGAAGGTCTGGCCATCATCGAAGGTGATGTCCAGGATGCCGGATTTGCGGTGCAGCTTCAATTCGGTGGGAATGGGGGTTTGTGGAGTCAGGCCTGCCATATATTTATTTCCTCTTGTGTCGATTGTATTGCCAATACACGCCGATGCCCGCCAGGCAGAGGAGAATCAGGTAGAGCACGATTTCCTGTAAATAGTCCTTGACCAGGTCTTCGTTATCCCCGATGTAATAGCCAAGCAGGGCAAGAATGAGCACCCAGATGCCCGCGCCAAGACTGGTATAGAAGCTGAACAACCCCAGGTGCATGCGGGCGAGCCCGGCCGGGAGTGAAATATATTGGCGCACACCGGGAATCAGGCGCCCGGTAAAAGTGGAAATATGGCCATGGCGTGAGAAAAAGCCTTCCATCTTTTGCATCGAAGTCTCGCTGAACATGAAATAGCGCCCATAGCGGATCAGCAAGGGGCGCCCCAGCCGGACGGCAAGATAATAGTTGAACAGTGCACCCGCCAGGCTGCCGAAGATGCCGCATGCCACGACTGCAAACAGGTTCATCTCGCCTTGATAGGCCAAATAACCTGCCGGCACTATCACGACCTCGCTCGGAAACGGAAAGAAGCTGGATTCAAGGAACATTAATATGAAAATGCCCGGATAACCCAGGCTGCCGATAGTCTGAACTATCCATTGTATGAATTCGTACATGGTTGCTTCCGGAATTCCGAGTAGTGGTGGCGTGATGAAAGTGGGTCGTGCCTAGCCATCAGCGCGGCCAGGCAATCGATAGCGGTGATTTCTCTAAACTTGTTTTCAGTGAGATGCCGGCAATCCGGAATAATTCAGCCTCAGTTTTAGGGTGCAGGGGCGCATCCCACGGGACTGATCATCCGGCTGCCGGCCGCTCATGGCAAGGCTTCTTCCTGGGGTTTGCGTTCGGGCTTGACCAGATCCTCCCGTTTGACACCCAGCAGAACCAGAATGGGGCTGGCGACCAGAATGGAGGAATAAATACCGAACAGGATGCCGATCGTCAAGGCCAGGGCAAAGTAGTACAACACCTCGCCCCCGAACAGCAGCATCGAGATGACCACCATTTGCGTGCTGCCGTGGGTGATGACGGTCCGGGACATGGTCATGGTGATCGCGTTGTCGATCACTTTGGCCACCGATGCCTTGCGCAGTTTGCGGAAGTTTTCGCGGATCCGGTCAAAAATAACGACTGATTCATTGACCGAGTAACCCAGCACTGCCAGCACCGCGGCCAGCACGGTCAGGGAGAATTCCCACTGGAAGAAGGCGAAGAATCCCAGAATCACGACCACGTCATGCAGATTGGCCACGATGCCGGCGATACCGAATTTCCATTCGAAACGAATCGCCAGGTAGATAACGATGCCGAGTGAAACGAACAGCAATGCCAGTGCGCCATTTTCCAGCAATTCCTGCCCAACTTGCGGGCCAACGAACTCGACGCGCCGCATTTCGACAGTTTCGTCATCCTGCCTGAGCGCGTCCATGACGACTTCGGACAGATTGCCGCCAGTGAATTCCTGTTTCGTGGGCAGCCGGATCAACACATCCCGCGAGGTGCCGAAATTCTGCACGGTCGCGTCAGTCATGCCCATTCCGGCCAGCACCTCACGGGTCCGGGCCAGATCTGTCGGTTGCCCGTAGCTGATTTCCATGACGGTCCCGCCGGTGAAATCCACGCCCAGATTAAGCCCACGGGTGGCGATGAAGAAAATGGAGAGTATAAAAATCGTCAGGGAAAGAATGGTCGAGTACTTTCCCCAGCGCATAAAAGGAATATCGCGTTCAAATCTAAAGAAATCCATGTCTATTCAGTCTCAGGTAAATGGTTGCTCAACGCTTGCTACGTTTGGGTTTCCACACCGAGCCGATGGGTACCCGACTCAGTTTGCGGTTGCCGTAAAGCAAGTTGACCATGCCGCGCGAAACCATGGTCGCGCTGAAGACCGATGTCAGAATCCCCAGACAGAGCACGACCGCAAACCCCTTGACCGGTCCAGAGCCGAATGCAAACAGGGCGATCCCCGCGATCAGCGTGGTGATGTTTGAATCCAGAATGGTGCCCAGCGCGCGTTCATACCCGGCATGGATGGCGGCCTGCGGCGAAATCCCGTTACGGATTTCGTCGCGTATGCGTTCGTTGATCAGGACATTGGCGTCGATCGCCATCCCGACTGTCAGCGCGATGGCCGCCATGCCGGGCAGGGTCAAAGTCGCTTGCAGAATCGACAGCAGGCCGATCAGCAGCAGCAGGTTGACCGACAGCGCCGTTACGGAGATCGCGCCAAAAGCCATGTAGTAGATCGCGATGAACAGGGCAACGGCCAGGAAGCCATACAGTGTCGAGTTGAATCCTCGGGAGATGTTCTCGGCACCCAGGCTGGGCCCGACGGTACGTTCTTCGATGATTTCCATCGGCGCTGCCAGCGCGCCGGCGCGCAACAGCAAGGCGACGTCGCGCGCCTCGGTGCTGCTCATGCGCCCGCTGATCTGGACACGTCCGCCGCCAATTTCTTCACGAATGACCGGTGCGGTGACCACTTCGGTCAGATGTTTCTCGACCAGCAGAATGGCCATGCGCTTGCCAACATTTTGCCGTGTCAGCTGCTTGAAAATCCGGGCGCCATTGCTGTCCAGAGTGACATGGACGGCGGGCTGGCTGTCCTGATCGAATCCCGGCTGGGCGTCCGTGATGCGGTCACCCGTCAGCAAGACCTGTTTTTTGACCAGCAAGGGGCCGCCGCCACGTTCGGTGAAAAGCTCGGTGCCGAACGGTGGCTGGCCGCGCAGGGCAGCCTCGATATCGCTTTCGTCATCCACCATGCGAATTTCCAGTGTCGCGGTGCGTCCCAGAATATCCTTGGCTTTGGCCGTATCCTGCACGCCCGGTAACTGAACGATTACCCGATCGGTGCCGGCTTGCTGGATAATCGGCTCCGCGACTCCGAGTTCATTGACCCGGTTGCGCAGGGTGGTAATGTTCTGCTGCAAGGCGGCTGTTTGCATACGCTTATGCACATCCGGCTTGATGGCGACTTGCAAGTGAAAATCATCGGCCGTATCGATGGTTCGCAAATCCAGGTCGACAAAAGTTTTACTGAGCTCGGCAATGGCCCTATCCCGTGTCTGGGTATTGCGGAATTTGATCACGATTTGATCGCCATCCCGGTCGATCCCTGCCGAAGGAATTCGCTGTTCGCGCAGTGTACTGCGCAGATCGGAACTGTAACGATCGAGCGATTTCAAGAGCGCGCCATCCATATCCACCTGCAGCATGAAATGCACGCCACCGCGCAGATCCAGCCCCAGGTACATGGGCAGCGCACCGATACGGTTCATCCACTCGGGAGAATTGGGCAACAGGTTGAGAGCGACGATGAAATCGTTGCCAATCTCGGACTCCAGTACGTCCCGGGCCTTGATCTGGGTGTCGGTATCGGCGAAACGGATCTTGATGCCGCTGGCTTCCAGCAACGTGCCGCTGAACGGCAGATGATGCCGGGCCAGCGTTTGCTCGATCTGTTGCAATAGCACTGCATCGGCCTGCGCGCTGGCGCGCAGCGGAGAAATCTGAATGGCAGGCGATTCACCGAAAAAATTGGGCAAGGTGTACAGCAACCCAAACAGGAGCGAAACCGCGATGATGAGATATTTCCAAAGGGGGTAGCGATTCATGATGACCAGTGTGTTCGGAAGAAAAAACAGCCGCTAAAGTCCTGGCAGGATTTTGGCGGCGTCAAGGTATGGCAAAGCGGTAACAATCAGTTTTTTTCGCTGTCTTGTTTGGTGGTTTCGCTGGCAGAGTCGGTCGTATCCGCTTCAGGCCTGTTTTCTTCAGGCTGATCTTTTTGAGACTCTTGCGTTTTCTGCTGCTTGGTGGCTTTGAGCGCGCGATTGCTTTTGCCGGTGTCGATGGTTCTCAGCGTGCCTTTGGGCAGCAGGGTTTGAACGGCTGTCTTGAGGACAGTGATTTCAAGATCGGGGGCAATTTCCATGGTGATATAATTTTCTCCCACGCTCGTGACCCGTCCCAACTCACCGCCGGCAATGATGATTTCATCGCCTTTTTGCAATGCATCGCGCATTTGTTTTTGTTCTTTTGCACGTTTGGTTTGCGGGCGAATCAACAAAAAGTAGAAAATGACGAGAATACCGATCAGCGGCAGAAAACTCATCAGAGTCGGTTCGGGCTGAGCCGCACCACCGGCGGCTTGGGCGAAGGCTTCATTTATAAACATGGCAATTCCCTCCTCGGGGTTGAAAATAACAAAGATAAAAGCGAAGTGTCGTATATTCTAACATGAAGTTTTAGACCGAAAATTCCTGTACCAGTTGCTCGAAGCGGCCGGTTTCAATGGCCTGGCGAATGTCTGCCATCAGCTGTTGATAGTAATGCAGGTTGTGCAGGGAATTGAGGCGCGCACCCAGCATTTCATTGGTCCGCTGCAGGTGATGCAGATAGGCGCGGCTGAAATGGCGGCAGGTGTAGCACGCGCATTGTGCGTCCGGCGGCGCGGTGTCCAGCCGGTAGCGGCTGTTGCGCAGCTTGAGTATGCCGTGCCTGGTGTAGAGCCAGCCATTGCGCGCATTGCGGGTCGGCAGGACGCAATCGAATAAATCGATTCCCTGGGAGACGGCGTATACGATGTCTGCTGGGGTACCCACCCCCATCAGGTAGCGCGGCTGGTCGACCGGTAGCTGAGGGGCGGTATGGGTGAGAATGCGTTGCATATCCTGCTTGGGTTCGCCAACCGAAAGCCCGCCGATGGCGTAGCCATCAAAGCCGATATCACACAGTGCCGCGACTGAGCGGTCACGCAGTGACTCATACATGCCGCCTTGCACGATGCCGAACAAGGCATTGTGATTACCTGCATGAGCGGCCCTGGAACGCTCGGCCCAGCGCAGGCTGAGCTGCATGGATTGCTCGGCGGTCTGGATATCCACCGGGTAGGGCGTGCATTCATCGAAGATCATGACGACATCCGAATTCAGCACACGCTGAATCCGCATGGATTCCTCGGGCGTCAGAAAACAGGCGTCACCATTGACAGGCGAGCGGAAATGCACACCTTGTTCGCTGATTTTGCGCAGCGCGCCCAGGCTGAATACCTGAAAACCACCCGAGTCGGTCAGAATGGGGCCATCCCAGCCCATGAAACGGTGTAATCCGCCATGCGCCTCGATGACTTCCAGCCCTGGCCGTAGCCACAGATGAAACGTGTTGCTCAGAATAATATCGGCGCCCAGTGTCTGCAAATCCTCTGGCGACAGGCCTTTGACCGCGCCATAGGTGCCAACGGGCATGAATGCGGGTGTTTCCACCACCCCATGCGCCAGCGTCAGGGTGCCCCGGCGGGCCTGCCGGTCGCTGCAATGTAACTGAAAATTCATGATTGGATTTCGAGAAGCATGGCATCGCCATAACTGAAAAAACGATAGCGGGCGGCAACTGCATGCTGATAGGCACGCTGGATGGCGTCCATGCCCGCGAAAGCGGAGACCAGCATCAGCAGAGTGGAGCGAGGTAAATGGAAGTTGGTCAGTAGTCGGTCGACCACCTGGAAACGATAACCGGGGGTAATGAAAAGGTTGGTTTCGCCCTGACCGGCAATCAGTTGCCCTTCATGGGCGCGTGCGCAAGCCTCGAGTGCGCGCAAGCAAGTGGTGCCCACCGCGAGCACGCGCCCGCCACCGGCCTTGCAGGCCCGAATGGCCTCGATCGTGTCGGGTGGAATGCTGTATCGCTCGGCATGCATGACGTGATCTTCGATGTTTTCAGCTCGTACTGGCTGGAAAGTCCCCGCACCGACATGCAGCGTGATATAGGCAATCGCTACGCCCATCGCGCGCAAGGTATCCAGCATCGCCTGGTCAAAATGCAGCCCCGCTGTGGGTGCGGCGACCGCGCCGCTTTCCTGTGCAAAAATAGTTTGATAGCGGCTTTCATCGGAATTGGTGACGGTCCGTTCAATATAGGGCGGCAGTGGGACGCGTCCGTACCGGTCGAGCAGCTCCAGTAATGGCAGCGGATGCAGGAAGCGCAGTGTATAGATATCCTGCTGGCGGGCTTCCACCACGGCGGTGATGCCGTCGCTCAACGATAGCGTTGAACCGACCGCCGGCGCGTGGCTGGCGCGAATCAGAGCCTGCGCGCGGTGCACGTCCAGCAGGCGCTCGACCATGATTTCCACCTTGCCGCCAGTGGGTTTGAAGCCGGACAAGCGGGCCTTGATCACACGGGTATTGTTGAGCACCAGCAGATCACCCCGGCGCATGTAATCGGGCAGATCCCTGAAAGTGGCATCCTTGATATGCTGGGCCGTGCCGCCGACATACAGCATGCGGCTATCCGTGCGGTTGGCGAGCGGAAATTGCGCAATCAAGTCGTCTGGCAAATAAAAATCGAATGTATCTGTTTTCATGCCGCGAATTATACCGATGGCGCAGCCTTTTTCGCTAACCATTCTTATTCATTGGGCATCATAGCGATGCTAAGGAGTCGCTCATAAATAACTGTAACAGTTGGATCGCATCTGGCGGGCGCACTGCGGCGTTACTCGTCGTCGCGATAGCCTTGCTATGACTCCTCCTCTCGCCTTGCATTGCATCCCACCAGGCGCGCCCAATTGTCACACTTATTCCTTCACGGCTCCTAAGGACGATCCTGAGAAGCTGTTTGGAGCCTGGAATCAAGGGTGCGCTTGCGCACCATTCGGCTGATATTAAATTGCAGTGGCCGGGAAAAAGTCTGGTATCGCATTTGTCCGCTGCGTGAATGATGCGCATGTGTCCCGGCGCGGGTAAATGCGTATAATCTCCGGGAATTTGTATGTATAGGGACAGGTAGGCTTCAGGTGGCGAAATCGCATGCTGGGTCCCCTTAAATTCAGGCGGGTCGTATCACCGAGGATTGTAACGATTGGCATTGATATATTCGGGCACATTAGTTTAAGGAGATAATATTATGAGTCTTCCGTTCCAAAGCGATAGCTTGGGTAAATTGACCCTGCGCCTCAGCGTAGGCGTACTGATGTTGTTTCATGGTGTCAATAAGATACTCAACCCAGCTTCTCTCGATTTTATCAGCAAACAGCTGACTGGCATGAATTTGCCGCAGGCTTTGGCTTACGGGGTTTATCTTGGGGAAGTCATTGCACCGCTGATGATCATCCTCGGAATATATTCCCGGCTGGGCGGTTTGCTTGTTTTTGGCAATATGATTTTTGCAATAGTGCTGGTACACCGCAGCCACTTATTTACATTAACCGATCATGGTGGATATGGGCTTGAGCTGCAGGCTTTCTTCCTGCTTACGGGACTTGCAGTATTCTTCCTTGGCAGTGGCAGAATGGCCGTAAAACCTGACTGAAGACTTCGGAATTTACCAGCCACTACCCGCATCAGAGGGATCTGGGCAGCCGAAGCTGAGCGATTCATTCTGTGGAAATATTTTGGACGCGGTTTGGCGGCGAAGATTGGCGAGGCGCCCGGGTGCCTCCTTTAGCTTTGATGAGGCTTTAAACGGTAACTTATTACATACAGCCACCGGCTTTCAGCCGGTGGCTTGTTCGCTGGAGCGCTTAAATTCAAGCATAGCAACCCCCAGCTTTTTTTGTCGACCAGCCGCTTACGAAAAGTATACAGACATGACAATCAAAGCCACCGCTACGGCGACTATGAATGCAAAATTCCAACCCAAATCTTTAAATGTTTCAGCATCTTCTTTCTCTAGCATGTTCATCATTACCTCCACATTATGTGACAGTCGGAGCTAAATCGTGAACCAAAGAAAGGTGAGATTTATTGATTAAGATCAATAAAATGTTAAATAAATACGTCTGTTGATCAGGTATAACACATAGCGTTTATCGGCGATGTTTGCGTCCACTTCAGCTGGAACGTCCATGTTTGTTGTCAGATGCTCAACCACTTATCACCTGCTTGTGGAAACGGGCGACGGAAATCTGATCCAAGGTGTCCGCCAATTGAACGGTGTGGGCAGTAGAGGCAATGGCGCGGGCTCACCTATCCGGTGCGCCTGCACCACGACGGAGAACGGTGTCCATTATACGACGGTGAGCGTAGCTGTGCGGTGATTCGAACAAAAATTTTTGCTGCCACAAGCGTAGGGTGCACTCGTGCACCGGTTTCTGTTATGCAAAGCGATTGGTTGGTGGTGATCAGAGAGTTTGGTTTAATCCTGCGTTTGCATTAACGAGCCCTTAGCGCAAATAAGGTGGGATAGGTTCTCCAAAGAACTCGCGCATTAAAAAATATTCAAGCCCCTCGTTATCTCCTGGGCGTGCGGACAGGACAACGACGCGATTAAGGCGATCTGACTCCCAGTTAAAGTCATCCTGATGATACTGACGAATGAGTTGGATCATTCTACGGATGATTGCTCGCTGAATGTCGCCGTCCGGCCCGGCTTCTACTTCAATTAGTTCTCGCCGTGGATTGCCGCCGCCGGTTGTCCAGGCGCGAAATGAAAACTGTGCATAGCGTGGGCCAATTTTGAGAATCTGAAAAACGCCGCTGGTGCCGGGCATTTGCAGGTTGCGTTTGACTTTCGCCATTCTGATCTCTTCCTCCGACGGCTGTGGTTTCGGGTTGATATTTTTGTTGTTCTCAAACCCATCAGGAATACCGGTCAAACGACTACGTTGCGCTCTTCTCTGATTGATATACTCCGATAGATCGGCCGCCGGTGGGGCGACTTTCTCTTTTTGTGGAACCTCGCTTCTGATTACTTCCTTAGGTGGCGTAACTTTTGTGGTTTCAATCGCATTTTGTCTGTCAGGTAGCGACGGCTTGGGTGGGGTGGGGGGGCGCGGAAGCGGCAGCGGCGGCTTGAGCCGGTCCGGTGCTGTTTTTGCTTGCTGCGCTTCATTCTGGGGGTGCGTCTCGATGCCTTTGCGTGGTGGTGGGACAGGTTTCTGTGGCTGTACGAGTTCCGGAAGCTCCAGAAATTCCGCTTCTATTGCATCAGGGATAGCAATATTGACTGCAATTTCGGGCTCCGTCAGGAAAAAACCGAACACCCAGATCATGATCAGCCAAAGTAGCGCAGCCAGCGGCAGCGGCCACCAGAGCTGAATTTCCTTTGATCTGGAGCTATTCATCGCTACGAACTCTTCCAAGCTATTAAGGGGTATGGTAATTATTTATGCCGAACCGCGATCAGAAAATGCTGCACGCCCGCACCCCGCGCCCGGAGCATCGCCTGAACCACAATACCTTGTGGCGCTTCGTTATCCGCCGATATGATCAATTTTTGCTTGGCATCTTGAAGCAGCGGTTTGAGTGTGGTAGCCAGAGTGTCGAGGGTAACGGATTCTTTGTTGATAAAAATTTCACTATCCTTGGTCAGTGTTAGAGTCACCGGTTTTTCGGCACTAAGTTTCTCGGCTTGGCCTTCGGGTAAGCTGACTTGCAGAGAATCCAGCTTCTGCATGGATAACGAAGCCAGCATAAATGTTGCGAGCAGAAAAAACATGACATCAATCATGGGAATAATCTGAATATAACCTTTTCGGGGTGTCCTGGGTTTACGCAGTTTCATGGGTGTCTTCCTTCTGATCCAGCCGAATATGATCGATCAGGCGCGTGCCGAGACGTTCCATTTCATCCATCGTTAGTGATTGCAGACGTGAGAAGTAATTGAATCCAAACAACGCAACCAAAGCAATAATCAGACCAATAACGGTTGCAATCAATGCCTCGGCAACACCGCCTGTCACTGCGGTCGGGTTGACAATGCCTTCACTGCCGATAACTTGAAAGGCGCGCATCATGCCGACAACGGTTCCCACTAGCCCTAGTAGCGGCGCGGCTGTCACGATTGTTTCCAGTGCCCAGAGTCGGCGGGCGAGTGAACTTTCAATGAGCTGGGCTTCATCCGCTGCGCGTGATTCGGTCCACCAGGATGGTTGGTGCCGATTGGAAATCACCACTTCAAAGAAGCGTTTGTAATAGTGGCGTTTATCCAGTCCTGACAGGATTTTTTCCAGGTCTTCCCACTTGAAACCATAGGTTTCGATGAGATTCAATAAATCGTTTGAGAGACGAGCGAAGCGCCAGTAAACAAATGCTTTTTCGAGCATTATCGCTAGCGCAATGACACCCAGCAAAGATAGCGGCAGAATAATGATTCCGCCCAGTTCTAACATGATCCAGGCTTGGTTAAGGTATTCCATTCATAAACTCCAGATTAAGTCTGTTTTTATAGCGTGTGATTTGAAACGGCCGTTGCCTTGAACTTAAGCCACTAATTGATACCGGCTAGTCAGAAAGCGTCTATGTGATGCATGCGTATCTTGCTGACGCTTCATCAAAAGTGTTGTTGGGAGATGATACTTTCGTCAAGCGATACCAGCAGGACAGAAATGTGGCAGGCATATCTGCCAGACGCCTACTCCATGCCCGAAATCAGCGCGCATTTCGGTGTTCACTATAGGGCATCTCTTAGAATTTAAATTGCCAAATGAGGCAGATCAGGGGGGAAATGTTGTTTGTATGAATAAGTCATGGTAACGCGTTGTTTTTAATGTGCAATGCGCTAATTATACCCCCCGCTACGAGGCCTGGCCATGACGTCGGGGTTGTGTTCGATCACCACCGCAGAGCAATGGACGTCAAGGAGATTGCTCTAATAAGGAGTCGCTCATAAATAACTGCAACACTTGGATCGCATCTGGCGGGCGCACTGCGGCGTTACTCGTCGTCGCCATAGCCTTGCTATGACTCCTCCTCTCGCCTTGCATTGCATCCCGCCAGACGCGCCCAATTGTCACACTTATTCCTTCACGGCTCCTAATTCAATTTCCAAATTTTTCCAGTTTGTTCTTGAGATTAACTGGTACGGTAAAAAGAAATCCCTTTCCAATTTTTTCCTTAACCAAAAGATCAAGGTTGGCCAAGTCTAATAAATCCATTCTAGCCGTTTGATAAACAACGTTGTGTGAGCTGCGATGACCTTGTATGGAAAATACGGATTGAGGATTTTTTAGGGCCCTGTTTAACAACGCGATTTGACGATGATTCAATACGGCGCGTAATTTTGGGGACTGTTTTAAGAAAGATTCTGCTGAGCGCAGTTCCTTAGACTTTCTGTCCAGGTATTCATATAGATCATTAATCGCCCGAATGATTACGTTTAATTGATGTGCGACAAAGTAAGTGACATCGTTGTCGTCTGTCTCCGTGTATAAGTATGCGCGTGTATATTGAGCTGGAGCCAATTTGATTATTCGCGATATTGAGATAAATTCAATAAGCCAGTAATCCTGGTTAAGCATGCCCCAATAAAACAGCGCCCGAGCGGTGCGGCCGTTGCCATCTTCAAATGGATGGTCATAGGCAAGCATGAAGTGCAGAAGAATGGCCTTTATAATAGGATGTATAAAATCAGTTATCTGATTGTCGTTGGCAAATTCACAAAGGTTTTCTAGTCGTTGTTCTAGTTCTGCTGCCATGGGCGGCACATGCAAAATTGTCGTATCGCGCTCATCTCCAACATAGATGTCATCGGTTTTCCTCAGTCTACCTGCCATGGAAGGATTTGCCATCGTGCCTGTTGTCAGCAAGCGGTGTAATTCAAAAATTACTTTAGGGGTAAGCTTCTCCTCCTTCATATCGCTGATAAATTGCATTGCGTGATAGTTATTGATGATCATTCTTTCAGAGTTGTCTCTAGGTTTTCTGCCTTGGCGGATCATTTCCTTTGCAACTTTTCGCGTTGTGGATGCCCCCTCAAGCTGGCTTGAAGTAATTGCTTCTTCAATTAGGGAATTAAGTAGATACGCGTCCTTAGTCTGTAGATTTGTAATCGCCGTGCTACTCTGTATAACACCACTTGCATCACGGGTTATCTCGTGTAGCAAGCGCATCACAACATCTGGTTGTGTATACCGAAAGGGTTTTCCATGCGCATCCGCATGTGGAATCGGTTTGAACTGCACCATACGAGCAGTCTTGACAGCAAACCACCATTCCTCGCAGGTAAGCCCATCTGGTGGTATCAAATGGCGAAGTTTGTCCCAGTGATAATAGTTTTCCTTGGGATCTGGCCGAATCGTCATGGAGATCAGTTCTAAATATCTGCTCGGACTGTCGCGCACGATATTTTGGAACAACGCATCGTATTTTGGGGATTTGGTAGACCAAGGTCAGATACTTGTGCCCCTTCTTCCAGGCGATTTCGTCAATCCCAATGGCGCGTACACCGCTAAGGTCCCGGTGCTCACGTCCCCACTGCACAGCCATCTCCACCGAGCGAAAGACACTCTCCCAAGAGGTGCGGAACAC
>NZ_FNOY01000073.1 GCF_900107165.1 Nitrosomonas halophila | reverse complement strand
CATCTTCCTGGTCATGAACCTGCTTGTACTGGTGCGGGTTTTTATTCGCCTGAAGAAATTTATTGCCAAAATGGCAATATGGGCGACAAAAAACTACATGCCCGGAAAAATTCCGTTTACCCATTCCTGTCAATTGACCTCAAAGCGGAATTTTTACCTGGCTGCGCAGAAGTGGGCGCTGGATTTCTGAGTAAGCTCTATGTATGCCGTGCAGTTTGACTGACAGATCGAGGTGGTCCCAGAAGGTTCTGCTCCATTCCGGGTATTTATCGGTAATGGCGCCAAGCGAGGCGCCGGCCAGTACGATGTGATCGTAACTGTGGTATAGACCCCTGCGCAGCATGTAGCGCTCGACTTCATCCATCAAGCGATAATCCATGCAGCTGAGCAGCAATGTTCTGGCCTGGCCTTCCGCCCGTGCGGCCGGCATTTCAGTCATGACTGCAAGCAGGCTGACACCGGAACCCAGCACGGCAAGCTGAAGAAATTTCCTGCGGCTTGCTTCCGAAGCGCTGAGTGCTTCGCGATGATGTGCACAACGTGAATTTTTCATTTTTTTTCGCCTATTATGTGATTGTAAAAGCAATCATAGATCCTTCCTGGATAAGTTTTCAACCTCTTTTTGAGTATGGTTAATTGTTGTTTTTATATGACTTTTTTGATTTATTCAGGTAAAAAAATGTATATTCATATGGCATTATTTGACGCACGGATAAAGAGGCCTCCAATGCCAATCTTGATCTGAGTCATAGGCAATGCATGCAATCTGTCATGCAGATCTGTTTGCTGCCTTCGGTGGTGAGAAACGGTATGATGGACAAAGGAATAGATTGGGTTACGATGGTGTATCTAGGAGGCTGTCCGAGAATGGACTGATCTACTGAGGACGAACCTGCCAGGCTGGATTTTTCGATCCTTTTCGTTGAATAGAACAACTATACGCCTCAAAAGATCAAAAAAATCTCCGCTCAGCCAGCTTCGTCCTCGCTACGATCGCTATTTTTGGACAGCCTCCTAGGAAGGTAAGACAATCCGCGATCAACCGCGGTCGGATCAGGGTAAAGCGCGAGAGGTATGGCGATGACGGAATCAGGCGGTGTTTTTTATGAACGGATACCGTTAACTATGGCCAAACAGTTTTGACCTCTTATGCGAGTTATTCTATGATCCATGGTTAGTGCTCGCATCGACAGCCCAGTGATTGCCTGAAAAACGCGGCGTTTTGCAAAGATCCAATAAGGACTTGCAGAGAGAACCATAGGGTATGATGGGCCGATGTCGAGGGGTTGAAAAATTTGGCTGAACTATCAAGCCAATGTGAATATTTTAAAGAGGAAGTTTTAGATGAATATTAAAAGCGTTATTTGCATGATGGGTCTGAGTGCTGCACTGATGGGCTGTGAAGGAGGTTTGCCCGAAGCGAATCCAGTGAACTGCTCGGGAAGAGGAATGGAAAAATCGCTGGCGGAGTTCAAAAATGATGAAGCGGGGCGGCAAGCATTTCTCGACCAATGCAGTGCTTTGAGCGCAGAAAATTAAAAACGCTGCATTGGAATCCAATGCATGAATGTTTGCTGGAATTACAGGAACGCCGGGGTTGACAGCAGTTCCAACACCTTGGTGAACTTAATTCCAGCAGATAGCGCCAGACCATATAGTTGACGCGAGCCGATTGCCAGGCATGTCAAATGTAAGGTCTGGTTTTTTTATATCCTTGAAAACTATTTTTAGGGCTCGTTATTAATTAACGAGCCCTTAGTTTCATTGTGGTGCCTACCATCATACGTAGGATGCGCTTGCGCACCATAAAACCGATCAGGAATCATCCTGCGCTTCATTCACCCTGTTGACGCGTATAGAGGCGTATTTTTTGGCAGCGCAAATGGCCGTGACGGCAGCCTGCCTGACTTGGTTTGTGCTGATCTCCTGATGCAGTTTCCCGAACCGGATCGGATCGGTTGTGTCGTATCCTTCCTTTGAGGGCGTCTTGCCCGGCTGTCCCTGCTTCTTTCTCAGGCTCTAATCCATATTGCATTATCTGCATGGCAAATAATTCGTATTTGAATAATTGGGGCACCGCCTTCCCTGTTGAATCTCCAGCAGATACATGGTATTTCTCAATACTGGTGAAACCAAAGACAGTTGATGTGCATTGCGCATCGCAGTCTTGATGGCCCGTAAGGAATTCCTGTAGGTATATTAATCATGGGAGACCATCGTCATGATCCCAAATGTTTTGATTACTGGTAGTAACCGCGGTCTGGGGCTGGAATGGTGTCGTCAATACGCAAAAGCCGGGTGGCGCGTTTTTGCCAGCTGCCGGTTTCCCGAGCAGGCCGATGCGTTGCAGCAACTGGCAGCCGAGTATGGCACTGTTGTCATGCACCGGCTGGATGTCACCGAGCCTGACCAGATCAATGCCTTGGCGGGGGCGCTCGCAGAATATCCGATTGATCTGCTGATCAACAATGCGGGTGTCTATTATGAGAAATACGATCGGCCGGGGCAGCCCATTGATTATGCTGCCTGGACGCATACGTTTCGCGTGAATACCATGGGTGCGATGCGGGTGAGTCAGGCGTTGCTTCCGCATATACGACGCAGTCAGAAGCGTTTGATTGCAGTCATCACCAGCCACATGGGTTCGATTGCCGAGATCGAACGTCCTGGCAGTTACTATTACCGCTCCAGCAAAGCTGCTTTGAATGCCGCCATGAAGGGATTCTCACTGGAACTGGGCGCACTTGAGATCGGGGTGTTGCTGCTGCACCCGGGTTGGGTGCGAACGCGCATGGGTGGCCCGGACGGGCTGCTTTCGCCACAGGAAAGCATCGAGGGCATGCGCGCCAGGGTGGAGGCGTTTACCCTGGCGGACAGTGGCCGATTCTTTCGTTATGATGGTACTGAAATTCCTTGGTAAGTCGCGAGTCAAATGGAGGAATCCTATGAGGGGCTGGCGGATGCAGGTGCGCTGACCAGCCGGGGTCTCCAGGAAAGTTTTTTATGCTCCTATTTCATGGAAGGAGTGTTTATGCCGATTCACAATGCCGATATCGCCGCTGTTCTGGAAGAGATTGCTGATCTACTGGAAATCGAGAACGCCAATATCTTCCGCGTTCGCGCCTATCGCAATGCGTCCCATATCTTGCAAGAACTGGGCAAGGATGTGCGTACGATGGTGGAACAAGCCGACGATTTGACCAAATTGCCCGGCATTGGCGACGATCTGGCGCACAAGATTCAGGAGCTGGTCGAGACTGGCCACTGCACGATGCTGGATAAGCTGCATCAGCAACTGCCTGCGACTGTCACGGAATTGCTGAAGATTCCTGGATTGGGACCCAAGCGGGTGAGGGCGCTTTACCATGAATTGGATATTCGTACGATGGAGCAATTGCAGCGCGCCGTGCGCAATCATCGTATTCAGACCTTGCCCGGTTTTGGCGAAAAAACCGAGATGCGTATTGCCGATGCCCTGGCCAAGCATGCTGCAGACATGGGGCGTTTCAATCTGGCTGTCGCCGCACAGTATGCCGAGCCGCTCGCGTCCTGGCTGCGCAAGCTTCCCGGCGTACAGCAAGTGGTGGTGGCAGGCAGTTATCGGCGTGCGCGTGAAACGGTCGGCGATATCGATATTTTAATCACGGCAGCGCCGAATAGCCAGGTCATGAAGCGCTTTTGCAGCTATGACGAAATCGCGGAGACACTTTCCCAAGGGCCGACACGCAGCAGTGTGGTGCTCAAAAACAAGCTCCAGGTGGATGTGCGTGTGGTGCGCCCGGAAAGTTATGGTGCGGCCTTGCATTATTTCACTGGCAGCAAATCGCATAATATCGCCATCCGCCGCCTGGGGCGGGCACAGGGGCTCAAGATCAATGAGTATGGAGTCTTCAAGGCAGGCGCGCGCGTCAACGGCGAAACCGAGGAATCCGTCTATCAGCTGGTCGGCCTGCCATTCATTCCGCCGGAACTGCGCGAGGACCGGGGTGAAATCGAGGCAGCCAGGGATGGGCGCTTGCCCAGGCTGATCGAGCTGAGCGATCTGAAAGGGGATCTGCACGTCCACAGCAAAGCCAGCGATGGGCATGACACGCTCGAGGCCATGGCGCAAGCCGCGCGGCAGCATGGTTTGGAATATCTGGCCATTACCGAACATTCGAGCCGGCTTGCCGTCGCCCGGGGTCTCGATCCGGTCAAGCTTGCCAAACAGATCGATATGATTGATTGCCTCAATGAAAAATTGCCTGACATCACCTTGCTCAAGGGGATCGAAGTCGACATTCTGAAGAATGGCAAGCTGGATCTGCCGGACTGGATACTCGGTAAGCTGGATCTGGTGGTGGGCGCCGTCCACGGCAGCTTCGGGCTGTCCCGCGCCCGGCAGACCGAGCGTATCCTCAGAGCCATGGACCACCCCCATTTCACCTTGTTGGCACACCCCAGCGGCAGACTCATCGGCAAACGGGAGTCTTATGATGTCGACATGTTGCGCATCATCCGCAAGGCCAAGGAGCGCGGCTGTTACCTGGAGCTCAACGCGAATCCGAAGCGGCTGGATCTGGTCGACATATATTGCCAGATTGCCAAGGACGAGGGCGTCCTGGTCAGCATCGATTCCGATGCGCATAGCGTCTTCGATTTCGATAACCTGCGCTTTGGTATCGGCCAGGCGCGGCGCGGCTGGCTGGCGCGGCAGGATGTGTTGAATACCCGGCCACTGGAAGCACTTCGGCCGCTGCTCCGGCGGACGATGTGATGACCTGTCACAATCGACGCCTGGCCACACTGACTGGCCTGTTGTTGATGTTGGCGACACTTTCGGGTTGCATTCACCGACAGCTCGTCACCCAGCCCTATCCCCGTTGGGGTGAGGAAATCGTGATCGACCAGGCCGAGGATGCACCCCCTTTGCTGCTGCGGACCATGCACCCCGCTGTGACAGGCGATGTGCCGGCATGCATGCTGCTTGTACACGGCATGAATGAATACATCGGGCGCTATGCAGACATTGCGCGCTATTTTTCGCGGCACTTCCTGGTGGGCGGTTTTGATCTCCCCGCGCATGGCCTGTCCAACCCGCTGTTGTGGCAAGCGGATCAGGCGTTGCTTGCGGGTGAACGAGTATGGGATGTCAGCGATGCCTATCTGGCGCAGACGCAATTGCGCAATCTGGAACCGATGCGGCTGAATCTGGAGCAGGCATTGCAGCGTTTGATCACTGTTTGCGATGCACAAGGCAAACCGGGCAAACCGGTCTTCATCGTGGCGCATAGCCTGGGTGCGCTGGTTGCTGCTTCGTATCTGTTATCGGAGCGCCCCTCGCCGGATATGATTACGCGGATACAAGGCATCGTCCTGCTCGGGCCTGCGTTCTCGGTTTCCGAGGTGCCCGGTTGGCGCGGCTGGCTGGCCAATCCACTCATCAAGCTGTCATTTCATGCCAAGGAACATTTCCTGCGACCGCAGGACGAACCGTTACCTCTGCTGATCATCAACCAGCTGGTGTCACTGGTGACCGTGCCGCTGTTGGATGGACTCTTCGAGGTGCTGTCCTGGCCCGGCCTCAGGCACTGGTTTACGCCGGTTACACCAGACTGGGTATTGGACTATCTCACAGACAGCGAGGAGGAAAAGGCGCGTATACGTGCAGATGGCTGGATCATTCATCGCAATCTGTTGCGTTACGTAAAAGGAATCGAGTCGGAAATTGTGCGCTTTCGCAGACAAATGCATGCCCTCGCCATCCCTTATTTCCTGGTGTATTCGGGGCATGATCCGATTACGCCCGCCTGGGGAAGTCAGGATTTTGTCGATGTCACATACGGACATCACCCGGATAATACCGTGCTTCCCTTGCCAGAATTGAGTCATCACGAGCACCTGTTTTCATCCCAGCCTTTGCGGGACGAGCTTCTGCAAAAAATTGCGCAATGGCTGATGCATCGATTACAGACGCTCGATGAACAGGAAGCCGCCATCAAGCCTTACAGCGGCATGTAAGCTGAAGCATGCGTACGAGCGATTTGCTCGCTGCTGAGAAGCTGATCAGTCATCGTAGTCAAATATTCTGGCCAGCGCCAGCAAATCGTTTTGCATAACAAAAACCGGTGCACAGGTGCGCCTTACGATGCGGGGCCCAACGGGCTGCGGCTATCTGGACGCCTTTCAGCGACCATGCGCCGCCGCAGTGGATATGACGCTTGAAAAGATAGACCTCAAACATAAATTCCCAAACAGCTTCTTGAAAATGGCATAAAGCGGAATGGATCCTACGTGTCATCCCGTACTGACAGTGCCGGGTTTTATCTTTACCATAAAATAATATCGCCTTAGAGGTGCCCTTTATACAATTTTCAGCAGGATGTATGGCGCGCAGGATAATCCCGCATCTGTTTCAAAGGGAGTCAACATACTCTAACCACACCAAAACTGAAAATTATTCAGAGGCATATAAATTTTTTTAATTTTTTTCAATGAGCGAACGATTCAGGCGTTTGGATGGTTACCCCGGTCAAGATTCGTGAACTTGCGCTGCACGAGGTAGAGCATGCGGCTGCAGTGCTGGGCCGAGGAATGCTGAACAATCCTCTCCATATACGTGTGTTTGGCAGAGAAGCAGAGCACCGGGAGAGGGCGCTGCGTATGTTGTTTATTCCCGTTTTGCGTCAACAGATGCGCAAGGGCATCGTTTTGGGTGCTTTTGTTGCGGATAGATTGACTGGTGTGACCGGGATGGTCCCTCCCAAGCATTGCCAGCCCGGGTTTGCTGAGCAGGTGGCCGTGCTGCCGGCGCTGATTCGTGGAAGTGGGATGAGGCGTTCTCTGCGGGTTTTTCGCTGGGTGCGGGATTGGTCGAGGCATGATGCCGCGACGCCCCATTGGCATCTCGGCCCGGTTGCCGTCGACCAGATTTACCAGGGGCAGGGAATTGGAAGCGCACTGTTGCGAGAATTCTGTCAACGCATCGACGAACATCAGACAGCCGGGTACCTGGAAACCGACAAACCCGAGAATGTGGCCTTCTATCAACGCTTCGGCTTTGCTGTCATCGAGGCGCATCCTGTTTTGGGTGTCAGAAACTGGTTCATGATCCGGCCGGCAGCAAGGTAAAAGCTGTGTGGTCCGTGCGCAATGGATTATCATTGAGCTGGTGCGGTTATGAAAAGCAGACGGCTTGTCTTCCAGTGGAGGAACAGAACCATCGGCGCGTATTAAACATGCGCAACTTATTTGAGGGAAGCATAATGGATGACAACCCTAATAATCAGGTCAAAATCATCGATATCAACATGCCATTCTGGTCGATGGTCAAATTCATGGTGAAAGTGGCTATTGCCTCCATTCCAGCCTTTATCATTCTGTCCGTCATTGGGACCATTGTTTTTGGTTTGCTGGGCGGTATTCTGGGTGGGCCGGCCCGGTATTAGCATGGGATCAGCTGTTTCTCGTCGGAGCAACTGGTGGGAGGTGATCAATGCCATGCAAGAATTTGTTTGACGGGGCAGTGCCGCCGGACGCAGGCGAGCGCTTCGACAACCTGCTGATCCACAAGAATCTCGTCATTGAACGCATAGTGAGTGCATCCACCATTACGCCTTGTGAGTACGTGCAGTCCCAGGATGAATGGGTGATACTCGTGCAGGGAGAGGCTGTGCTTAAAGTAGCCGATGAAAGAATAGCCCTCAAAGCAGGGGATTATTTATTCCTGCCGGCTGGTGTACTTCATGTTGTTGAGCAGGTGTCCCAGGGCACCATTTGGCTGGCGGTCCATCTTTATCCCGAAGAACAAGTACACGTGTCGCCACCACCGCGCTGAATTCTCCTGTTGATTGGTATTCTCTGCTTGCCCGGTTTGTTTATCATTCAGTGCCTGAAATTGCAGAGCAGTTCGAGGATCCCTACAGTATTTCCTTAATACACGATGTGCAAGTAAAATAGCCATTCTTATATCAATAATAGATCTATGAGCCATCAAGACATGTTTTTGTCATTCCATTCAAACAAATTCTTGGTGTGACTAGGAGGCTGTCCGAGAATAGCGATCGTAGCGAGGGCGAGGCTGGCTGAGTGGGATTTTTCGATCATTTGAGGCGAATAGTTGTTCTATTCAACGAAAGGGACCGAAAAATCCCGCCTGGCAGGTTCGTACGCAGTAGATCGGTCTATTCTCGGACAGCTTCCTAGGTGCTTTCAAGACACTGTCACTGGTGGACGGCGCACTGGTTGTGGGTACCTGGCAGTCGGTACTGTTTGTCGAACTTGACGGGCCGAGACGGCGCCGCGTGAGTGTGCAAATTACCGGTACGGCTTGATCTGAAAGCGGCGGGAAAGAGCGCCATCAGGTCTGATTGCTTCTTTCTTCGATACCCGCAACCATTGATCTTGCCAATATTTGGGCATAGGGTAGTGGCAATTTATCTGCACCTGAAGGGTGCCCAATTTCAACCTGGAGGACTAGTAAGCATTCCATGGTTTCATCACGCAGCAAATTACTTCCCCTGGTGGCGGATAATGCTGATTCCGATGCCTGGCTGGATGAGCTGACGACACAATTCACGCCAGACGAGATCGATCAGCTACGCCAAGCCTGTGCGCTGGCAGCGCCGCTATACGGTTCGCAACATACGCTGACCGGCACCGCCTTACTGCAACATGCGATGGGTGCGGCCTCCATACTCATCGGCATGCGCATGGATGCCGAAACGATCGTGGCCACTCTGCTGCATGCGGTGCCCGAGTATCTGGATGACTGGCAAGCACAGGTCGAGCGTCAGTTCGGCGCCAATGTTGCCGGACTGGTCGAGGGGATTTCACGCATGGAGCAGATTCGCCAGTTCAGCGAAATCGAGCAGTTGCATGCACTGGATAATGCGGGCGACCAGGCACAGCAGATCGAGAGTTTGCGCCAGATGTTGCTGGCCATGGTGCAAGACATTCGCGTGGTACTGATCAAGCTGGCCGAGCGCACCCAAACATTGCGCCACCTCAAGGAGGCAAGTCCCGAACAGCAGCGGCGCATTGCCCGCGAGACGCGCGGCATCTTTGCGCCACTGGCCAACCGGCTGGGGGTCTGGCAAATCAAATGGGAGCTGGAAGATCTTGCGCTGCGTTATCTGGAACCGCAGCTCTACAAGGAAATTGCCCGCCTGCTCGACGAGCGGCGCGTGGATCGCGAACAATACATCGAGGATGTAGTCGCTCAGCTCAAGCAAGTGCTGCAGCAGGCTGGCATCCAATGCGAGCTCAGCGGCCGGCCCAAGCATATCTACAGCATCATCAACAAGATGCGCCGCAAGCATCTTGAATTCAGCGAGCTGTATGATATTCGCGCAGTACGCATTCTGGTGGATGATATCAAGGACTGCTACGCGGCGCTGGGCCTGGTGCATCACTTGTGGCAGCCGATTCCGGGCGAGTTCGACGACTATATTGCACGCCCCAAGAGCAATGGTTACCGCTCGCTGCATACGGCTGTGATCGGTCCGCGTGGCCTGGCGCTCGAGGTACAGATCCGGACTCACGATATGCATCATCACTCCGAACTGGGTGTGGCAGCCCACTGGCGTTACAAGGAAGGAGGCCGGTCGGATAACAAATTTGATGAGAAAATCGCCTGGTTGCGCCAGATCCTGGCGTGGAAGGACGAAATCAGCGAGGGGGGCGATTTACTCGAGCAGTTCAAGAGTGAGTTGTTCCAGGACAAGGTTTTTGTCCTGACCCCGCAAGGGAAGGTGATCGATTTGCCCAAGGGCTCGACGCCGATCGATTTTGCCTATGCGCTGCATACCGGCCTCGGTCACCGCACGCGTGGCGCCAAGATCAACGGCAGCATTGTGCCACTCAATACACGGTTACAGAATGGCCAACGGGTGGAAATTCTGACTGCCAAAACCGGTGCGCCCAGCCGTGACTGGCTCAATCCCGCGCTCGGCTATTTGCAGAGCCCGCGCGCCCGCGCCAAGGTGCGGCACTGGTTCAAATATCAGCACTTCGAGGAACATGTGGCCAGTGGCCGGACCAAACTTGACCGAGAACGTCATCGGGCCGGGGTCGCGAGCGTGAATCAGGAAAAACTCGCGCAGAAGCTGCATTACAACCGGCTTGAGGATTTGCTTGCCGCCATCGGCCGGGGAGATGTCAGCGAACATCAGCTTGCGCTCGCCATTCAGGAGTTGACGCCGCCCAAAACCGAACCTGTCGCACCGGCCCTTGCCACTAAACGCCGACCAGCCGCCACGGCATCACCGGGGATTATCGTTGAAGGCGAGAGCAATCTGCTTACCACCCTGGCCAAATGTTGCCGGCCGGTGCCGCCGGATGCCATCGTTGGCTATGTCACCCGCGAGCGCGGCGTTACCATTCATCGCCAGTCCTGTGCCTTCGTTGCCCGCTTGCCGGAAGAGCGGCACAGCCGCCTGCTGCAGGCGTCATGGAGCATGGGCGCGAACCTTGTGGCCAGTGTCGAAATCGAAGTGGAAGCGCGTGACCGCCAGGGCTTGCTGCGGGATATCAGCGATTTGTTCGTGCGTGAGAAGGCCAATGCCACCAGGGCCAACATGCTCAGCCGCGGTCATCTGGCGATGATGCTATTTTCGTTGGAAATTACCGATCTGGACCAATTGCGCCGCCTGCTGGCACAAATCCAGCATGTGCCGGGCGTGATCGCGGCGCGGCGGCGGGAATGGTGAGTGGTCAGCCAGGCTTGATTATGGTTGGCAAGCTATCTTTAAGAAAGCATAAGTTCATGAAAATAAACATTGATTATGATAAATAAACAACCGGCCCAGCATTTGCTGGACTTTATCGACAATAGCCCGAGCCCATGGCATGCGGTCGCCTCGATCGAAGCGGCCATCAGGGATTTGCAATTTGTCAGGCTCGATGAAACCGACAAATGGCAGCTGCAAGCAGGCGGGCGCTATTATGTGGTGCGTGACGATTCCTCGATCGTGTTGTTCGTCCTGGGGCGCAAAATGCCTGCCGAAGCGGGTTTCAAGATTGTGGGCGCGCATACCGACTCACCGGGGTTTCGCATCAAGCCGACCGCTGCAACCGTTGCCGATGGCCTCGCCAGACTTGGTGTCGAGATTTACGGCGGACCGATTCTCGCCACCTTCACCGACCGCGATTTGAGCCTGGCCGGCCGAATCAGTTACCTCGACGAGCAGGCGCAGCTCGCGCACAAACTGGTGCGATTCGAACAGCCGTTGCTGCGCCTGCCGAATCTCGCCATTCACATGAACCGGGGCGTCAATGAAGACGGCCTCAAGCTGCACAAGCAAAACGAGCTGCCGCTGCTGTTTGCGCAATTGACCGGCGAGCAATTGCCGCAGCCCTATTTTCTAAGTCTGCTGGAGCAGGCGGCAGGTATCGGGGCGACGAAGATACTATCCTGGGATCTGGCGGTATACGATACCCAGCAGGGTGCTTTCTGGGGCGCCAATCAGGAATTCTGTGCCGACAGCCAGATTGACAACCTGGCCTCCTGCCATGCCGGATTGCAGGCTTTACTCGACGATGCGGTGCTCGGCCAGACTGATAGCACGCTGGTCTGCGCATTTTTCGATCATGAAGAAATCGGCAGCGAGAGCCATATCGGTGCAGGCGGCAGCTTTTTGACCGATATCCTGCAGCGCATCGGCATGGCGGCTTCATCGGATCGCGAAGAAACGGCGCGCGCATTGGCCCAAAGCTTTCTGGTCAGCGTGGATATGGCGCATGCCTACCAGCCCAACTTTCCGCAGGCCTATGATGCGGATCATAAAGTGTTCGTCAACCAGGGACCGGTAATCAAATCGAATGCCAAACGCCGCTACAGCTCCGAGAGTGTTTCCATCGCACAATTCATTCGCTGCTGCGATGCGGCCGGCGTTCCCTATCAGCACTATTCCCACCGCTCGGACCTGCCTTGTGGCAGCACGATCGGACCAATTGCTTCCGCGAAGCTCGGCATACGCAGCATCGATATCGGCTGTCCGATGTGGGCAATGCACAGCGTCCGTGAGAGCGCCGGGGTGCAGGACCATGAATACATGATCCGGGTGCTGAAACAGTTTTTTTCTGATTGATTCCGTTAAACACGCTGGATGGCATTGCAATGCCTTTGAATAAGGGCTCGTTAATAAATAACTTGAGCATACGCTGGGGTCGCTTTTGGTGTAGACCAAGGCGCAAGCCACGCCGTTGTGTCATTCACAACAAGTGGCTTGCAACGCCGGTATGCGCCAAAAGCGACCCCAGCCCGAAGGGTTGTTGCGTATTCGGGCATCTGCTGCGTTGCGAGGCTTGCGAATGGAACGACCATTCGGCTTCGCCTCGCGCCTTGCATCTTTCCCGAATACGTAACAACGTATGCCCAAGTTATTCATTAACGAGCCCTGAAATAAGCGGTTATCCAATTTTCAGCGAGGTGTATGCAGTGCGTGAGAATTCCCCGTCATCTTTATTGGTTTTGTTAACCACGAATGGACACGAATACGCACCAATGATTCAGTGGTGATGTTCACATGGATTGAGTTGAGTCATGCGAAAGGGAGAAGGTGCGCTAGCCGGTTAAATTACGGGAGAAACACGATCGAAGTGATTTTTCATTATTCGTGTCTATTGGTGTGCATTCATGGTTTTATTTGTAGGATGACCTGCTCCGCTATTGATTTTGATAACCACGAATGAACACGAATACGCACCAATGATTCAGTGGTGATGTTCACATGGATTGAGTTGAGTCATGCGAAAGGGAGAAGGTGCGCTAGCCGGTCAAGTTACGGGAGAAACACAATCGAAGTGATTTTTCATTATTCGTGTCTATTGGTGTGCATTCGTGGTTTTATTAGTCCGAAGTAAGGTTAAAACCACCGCCTTTAAGGCGGTAAGATTTATCTTTTAAAATTTTGGACGTACCATGATGCTAAAAGTAGGGG
>NZ_FNOY01000072.1 GCF_900107165.1 Nitrosomonas halophila | reverse complement strand
TCTGCTTCCGAGGCGCTTTCCCTGCTCTTCGCTGGGAAACTGCCTGATTTTATGTTGCAGAATGACTGAGAGAAAGAATACGCTGAATAGTTACTCTTGTTTTTATTTATCGGAGAGTAGCGGCATGCCTCACAGCTTGATGACCGGGTCATCGGTGGCAATCACCCACCACCGATGACCCGGTCTGAGGATTAGATACCCTCAGCTACCCGATTATGCGGCATGTAACGGTTTAATCCGATCAACCTCTTCCTTGATCGATTGTGCCGCCGTCCACAGGTCAACCGAACGCTGCGCATTTAGCCAAAACTCGGGAGAATTGCCAAACAAGCGGGCAAGCCGAAGTGCCATTTCAGGACTAACAGCACGCCGCTCCCTCAGTAGTTCATTAACTGACTGACGAGATACACCCAAAGACTCAGCCAGCCTAGTTACTGTAAGGCCATAGCCTGGTAGAAAATCTTCCTTGAGCATTTCGCCAGGATGAGTCGGCTTGCGCTGCATGCCTTTAGTATTAGGAATAGCCATAGTCATTATCCTCTTCAGTGGCAGTCACACACCTCGACCTCATAGGCATCGCCATCTGCAAAACGAAAGCAGATACGCCACTGATCATTTATTGCAACGCGCGATGTCAAGTCTTGATAAAACACAAAACGCCCCAGCTAATTTTAACAATTCAACTGACAGCCACATAAAATATCGCACGAATTCATCCACTATGGCTTTCATTGTATAGTCTGCGTTGCTGTTTTTTGTATAAAGCGGTGCTTGAAATCGATTGGCCCTGGCTGAAAGAGGTCATAGAAGCCAAAGCTGCCAAGTGCCTGCTGGTGGTGTTGACGCCACGAGAGGTGATGGCGTTGCGGCGCTGCTCACCTGCGTTCTCTTCCAAGTATTCCATCGTTGATGGAAATGCCTTTCTGGCCACTAAAAGCAAACAAAACTTGACAGTGGCTTATTCTTCGGTAGTGTAACGACCAATAATCATTAAAAAATCCACGGAGTGCAGACCATGCTAGAGTCGCTTTTGTACTTACTCGTATCACTGATTGTCATTATTGTCGCACTGTTCACAGTGCCCTTCCTGCGTCGCAATATTGTTTCCAACCTTGTTCTGAGATTTTTCCGCAAGCTGCTTCCGCAAATTTCGCAAACCGAGCAGGAAGCGCTCGATGCCGGTACGGTTTGGTGGGAAGGGGCGCTCTTCAGTGGCAAACCGGATTGGAACGCGCTGCACGCATTTCCCAAGCCAACGTTAAGCCCGGAGGAAAAAGCTTTTCTCGATGGGCCGGTTGAGGAATTATGCGCCATGCTTGATGAATGGCATATCACGCACGAGCGTCATGATTTGCCACCCCATGCCTGGCAATTCATCAAGGAAAAGGGATTTTTTGGCCTGATCATTCCCAAGGAATACGGCGGACATGGTTTCTCGGCGCTGGCTCATTCCGAGGTGGTTATGAAAATCGGTTCCCGCAGCAATACGGCCGCAGTCACGGTGATGGTGCCCAATTCGCTTGGCCCGGCTGAATTGCTACTGCACTACGGAACGAACGCGCAAAAAGACTATTATCTGCCGCGCCTGGCCAAGGGCATCGAGGTGCCTTGTTTTGCACTGACTGGCCCAGAAGCCGGCTCGGATGCCGGCTCGATTCCAGATTACGGTGTCGTCTGCCGCGCAGAATACGATGGCCAGCCGGATGTGCTCGGCATGCGCGTTACCTGGGAAAAACGCTATATCACACTGGGCCCGGTCGCCACACTGCTTGGGCTCGCGTTCCGGCTGCGTGATCCGGATGGCCTGCTCGGCGATCAGAAAGACCTCGGCATTACGCTTGCGCTCATCCCCACCAGCACACCTGGCGTCAATATCGGCCGCAGACATTTTCCGCTTAACGGCGCGTTTCAGAATGGCCCCAACTCCGGCCAGGAGGTTTTCATCCCCATGGATTGGGTGATCGGTGGACAGGAAAAAGTTGGCCAAGGCTGGCGCATGTTGATGAATAGCTTATCGGTCGGGCGATCGATTTCTCTGCCGGCAACCAGCGTGGGTGCTGCCAAGCTGTCGGCCTGGACCAGCGGCACTTATGGGCGGGTGCGCGTGCAATTCAAGTTGCCGATCGGCTATTTCGAGGGTGTGGAAGAAGCGCTGGCACGTATCGCCGGCAACACCTACATGATGGATGCGGCGCGTGTCATGACTGCTGGCGCAGTCGATCTGGGCGAGAAACCGTCGGTGGCCTCGGCGATCGTCAAATACCACTTGACTGAACGCAGCCGCCAGGCGATCAATGATGCCATGGATATCCACGGCGGCAAGGGGATCTGTTTGGGCCCGGCCAATTATTTGGGCCGCACCTATCAGCAGATACCGGTTGGCATTACCGTGGAAGGCGCCAATATCCTGACACGCAACATGATCATCTTCGGTCAGGGTGCGATTCGTGGCCATCCCTACACCCTGCAGGAAATCAATGCTGCCTGGGATCATGACAAGAAGCGTGGGCTGCGGGCATTTGACCAGGCGCTGACCGGGCATGTCGCCTTCACTTTGCGCAACGCCTGGCGCAGCCTCTTTTTTGGCATCAGCCACCGACTGGTCAAGGAAGCGCCCGACAATGCGGCCAGTGAAACAATCGATTACTATCGGCAACTGACCCGCTTCTCTGCTTCGTTTGCATGGCTGACAGATATTGCCATGCTCAAGCTGGGTGGTTCGCTCAAGCGTCGCGAGCGTCTGTCCGCACGCCTGGGCGATATTCTCAGCCTGCTTTATCTGTGTTCAGCGACACTCAAGCGGTTTGAGGACGACAACCGCCCGGAGGCAGATCTGCCGCTCCTGCATTGGTCGATTCAGGATGCGCTTTACCGCACACAACAGGCATTCGATGATTTTCTGCTTAACTTTCCAAGCAACCGCCTGATGCGTGGTTGGCTACGGTTCATGATTTTCCCTTTGGGCAATCGTTGTCACCCGCCTGTCGATACGCTTGCCCATACAGTCGCGCAATTGATTCTGAGCCCGGGCGAGGCACGCGATCGTCTGACGGCAGGCATTTATTTGCCCAAAGCCGATAATGAACCGCTCGCCCAGCTCGAGCAGGCGTTCACCTGCGCGCTTGCTTGCGAGCCCATCGAAGCCAAGCTGCGTCAGGCCATCAAGGAAGGCAAGCTGGAAGCCAGCGATACGGAAGCAGCCAGCCAGGCAGTTGCGCAAGGCCTGCTCACCGAGGAGGAAGCGGCCATGCTCGATCAGATGAAAACCCTGCGCCGTCGCGTGATCATGGTGGATGACTTCCCCCCCGATTTTGGAACAGACTCGGATAATCGGCATGGAGGAGCGTCAGCATGAGCAAACATCCCTCCGCGATCAACACCGATTTGATTCCAGTCGAAACAGCCCGCACCCTGGACGGCTTGTTCAGGGCGCGCGCCGAACGTTCCGCTGAGAAAATCGCCTACCGGGATTATGATGTCAAACGGGAGGTTTGGCAGGACTACACTTGGGCAGACATGGCGCATGCCGTCGCCCGCTGGCAGACGGCACTTGCAAAGGAAAACCTGGCTGCCGGAGAACGGGTTGCAGTCATGATGCGCAATTGCCCACAATGGGTCATGTATGAACAAGCAGCGCTCGCACTGGGGCTGGTGGCCATGCCGCTCTATACCGAGGATCGCGCTGAAAATGCTGCCTGGTGTCTCGCCAATGCCGGCGCCAAACTATTGCTGCTGGAGAACCTGGCACAATGGGAGGAGCTGAGCGAAATCAAGGATCAGCTCAAGCAGTTGGTACGCATCATTATCCTGACCGCCACCTCCAAGGATGTGAGCCGGGCGGGTGATGCGCGCGTGACCGCGCTGCAGGACTGGCTGCCAGCACAAGCAGAGGCTATTCCGCCCAGGCAGAACGACCCGCACGCACTGGCCACTCTCATCTACACCTCCGGCACGACGGGACGGCCCAAGGGGGTAATGCTCAGTCACCACAATATTTTGAGCAATGCGCACGGCTGCGCCCAGGTGGTCACTGTCACGCCAGATGATATCCTCTTGTCATTCCTTCCGCTCTCGCATACTTTTGAGCGGACCGCCGGCTATTATGTCCCCATGCTATGCGGTGCAACGGTCGCTTATGCGCGTTCGATCCGGTTGTTGCAGGAAGATCTGCCGACTATCCAGCCAACCATCCTGGTTTCGGTGCCACGTGTTTATGAAAAGGTCTATGCGGGCATCCAGGCGAAGCTGGCAGAAGGCCCGGCCCTTGCCAGGGGGCTGTTCAAGCTGGCTGTCGATGTTGGATACAGCCGTTTCGAGCACTCGCAGGGACGCGGCAAATGGCAGCCCTCGCACGCATTATGGCCGCTGCTCGACAAGCTGGTTGCACGCAAGGTGCTGGACAAACTGGGTGGGCGCCTATGGCAGGCAATGAGCGGTGGCGCGGCCCTTTCTCCGGAAATTTCACGGGTGTTCATTGGGCTCGGGCTACCGATCCTGCAGGGTTACGGCATGACCGAAACCAGCCCAGTCGTCTGCGCCAACCGGTTGGATGACAACCTGCCTGCCAGCGTGGGCAAAACCCTCCCCGGCGTGGAGGTGAAACTCGGTGAACAGGATGCCTTGCTGATCCGCGGCCCCAATATCATGCTGGGCTATTGGGATAATCCAGAAGCCACGCGCGATATCATGTCCGAGGAAGGCTGGCTCAATTCCGGGGATACCGCGCATATTGACGAACAGGGCCGGATCACCATCACCGGCCGCCTGAAAGACATCATTGTCACGTCCACTGGTGAAAAAATCCCGCCAGCAGACATGGAAGCCGCGATTCTACATGATCCGATATTCGAGCATGTCATGGTCATTGGTGAAGGACGCTCTTATCTGAGTGCGCTGGTTGTGCTAAGTGAACGCGGCTGGGAATCGGTCGCCACGCATTGCAATGCACAAAACGATCCGAAACAATTGGCACGGGATGAATATGCCGAGGAAATCGTGCTCGAAAGGATTGTCCGCCAAATCAGCGGCTTCCCAGGTTATGCAAAAATTCATCGGGCCGCACTGATTCCCGAACCCTGGTCAGTCGATAACGGCATGCTGACACCCACTCTGAAACTCAAGCGCGCAAAGATACTTGAACGCCATCAGACAGAAATCGAAAAACTGTATGCCGGTCACTAGGAGGCTGCGCACAGTACAGGAGCCGTCCGGCATGACGCCTGCACTCTTCGCCAGTATTTGAATAACCGTTATCGAGTCGACAACGATGCCAGCCCTACATAACCATCCCGATCTTCATGTTTCTTTGCCCAGCGATCAGGAGCCGATTTTACGGACAGTGCCCATGCCATCGGATACCAATCACGCCGGGGATATCTTTGGTGGCTGGATCATGGCCCAAGTCGATCTGGCCGGCAGCATCCCGGCAATCCGCCGCGCCCGCGGGCGCGTCGCCACGGTGGCTGTCAATTCATTCGTCTTCAAGCACCCGGTATTGGTGGGCGATCTGGTTAGTTTCTATGGGCAGATCGTCAAAACTGGCCATACTTCGATCACTGTGGATGTTACAGTCTATGCGCAGCGTGGTGCGCGCGAAGGCGAGGAAGAAGTTTGCATCAAGGTTACCGAAGCCGTGTTGACCTATGTGGCCATCGATCAGCACCACAAGCCGCGTCCAATTCCCATGCTGTAGCCCCTCCGGTCAGACTGACATGCTGCGACTTTGGCGAACCGGACTCTGCGTATTGCTGATGCTGCTGTCAATCGGCATGGCAGCTGTTCAGGCGGGCCCTGCCGCGATAACAATCGAATTCCGGGACCATCATAAGCTGGTGCGATCCTTGCAGCTGGATGAATTCGCGATGATCGCTCCGATGCGCATACTGGAAATCTATGAAGCACATGAGAAACGGACACGCGCTTACAAGGTCTACCCTGCGCGGGTAGTGTTCGACCAAATCTTTGGAAAATGCTGGCGGACAGCGGAGGAAATCGTTTTTATAAGCAAAGATGGCTACCAACCGAGCATTCCGGTCGAGAAATTCCTGACTTTTGATGCCTATCTGGCTTTTGCGAGCGCGGATGGCTCGCCATTCACGCTGGACAATCTGCTGCAAAATGAGGAAATGGTGGATTTGGGACCACTTTATCTGGTCTGGGACAACTTGCAATCGCCGACCCTGCGTCAAGAGGGCGCAGCCGACATGCCCTATCAACTCATCGCAATCGAGCTCAGCACGTTTGCCGCCCGTTTTCCGCGCCTCGTTCCACCGGCCGATGCGTCACCTGCTGCCAAACAGGGATTTCTGCGCTTTCGCAAGCATTGCCTTGCCTGTCATACGATCAATGGCGAAGGCGGCGGGAAAGCCCCTGAACTCAATTACCCGGTCAGCGTAACTGAATACATCCGGCCTGAATACTTGAGGCGCTGGCTGGATGAACCCGCCAGCATCCGTTACAACACGACCATGCCAGCTCTAGCCGCAGAAACACCGCAGCGGGAACAGGTCATAACGGAAATCATCACTTATCTGGAAACCATGCGCACCCAAAAAGGCATTCAGAATACGCTGGATACCAATCGGGGTGCGCATGGCTGCAAGCATTCAAATCAATAGCAGCCGCCGGCCACGAAATCGACCGCCCAGTTCATCGAATTTCCGCGTTGCTTCATGACAAGATTGTAATCGTTGCCATCGACTTCCACGCATGGAATGACCAGTTCGCCCGAAGTCAGGTTGGCACGCGCCCTGTGAGGAATGAAAGGCGTCTCAGGTAAACAGGCATTGACGTCGAATTTGGTATAGCCGGTCAGTGCCGCGTTATTTTCCAGGCTGGAAGTCGCAACATAGGCATCGCCGCCGATCACTTTCACATCGATCGCACCGGGCACGGGCACACTGATAGCCGCCGAAGCGCCGGGCACAAATACGCCGTCTTCGAAAGTGCAGGCAAGCGGCTCATCGGGTGCATCCGGCAGAATAGTCAACTGATCATCAGCCGCCAGGAACACGGCTTTTCCCTTGATGACCACCATCGGGTCGGCATGACTCGCCATGGACAGCATCAAACCGATTGCTGCGAAACCCGCTCCGAATGACATAAATTTTTTCTTCATATGACTTCCTCCATTTTTTCATGCATTACGTCATCAAAAATATTAATGACTGATTATTATTAACGGAAAGTTCTACCTTAAAATTTAGGAGCCGTGAAGGAATAAGTGTGACAATTGGGCGCGTCTGGCGGGATGCAATGCAAGGCGAGAGGAAGAGTCATAGCGCGAGCTATGGCGATGACGAGTAACGCCGCAGTGCACTCGCCAGATGCGATCCAAGTGTTACAGTTATTCATGAGCGACTCCTTAGGCATGCAGGCCAAGATCCGATCCTTCCTAATAGCCAAACTTTCATGCCGCTTAGTCACCACCAGTAGCTGGCAGCCGTTTAACTGACCAATACAGCATAACGCATGACATGCTTGGTGTCCAAGGCGGCCTGGCAGCCCTTCGTCTGCGACCCTGGCCAAACTTGCTCTAGCTCGTGACCAGCGGTTATGCTTGATCTGCTTCAATCCCTATCATGACTATTCACTACCCGCCGGACAAGGAGAAAATTCGATGAAAAAATATTTGTCAGCTTTCTGGTTGATACCAGGTATGATCATGTTATGGCCAGTTTCTGTCCACGCACACACTGGAATAGATGACGTGACCGGATTCGAGGCCGGTTTCTGGCATCCCATCGGCGGCGCCGATCATCTGCTGGCCATGGTCGCCGTGGGACTGTGGGCGGCCCAAATGGGTGGAAAATCCATCTGGCTGGTACCGGCCACCTTTGTCACGCTCATGCTACTCGGCGGCATCCTGGCACTTTCCGGCATCCACTTCTCGCATGTTGAAACTGGCATTCTGATTTCCGTTCTCTCGCTGGGCATCCTCATTGCAGCGGCGCTGAAGTTTCGGCCAACTGTCAGCGCCGGCATTATCGGATTTTTTGCCCTTTTTCATGGCCATGCACATGGCGCGGAAATGCCGCTCGCGATTGAAGCGGCAACTTACTGTTTCGGCTTCACATTGAGCACAGCCTTACTGCATGCAACCGGGATTGCCAGTGGATTTGTCCTGCAGAGGCTGAACACAGGCAAAATCGTGCGGTGGGCAGGCGGTGCGATCGCTTTCAGCGGCATTTACTTGGCTCTCGCCTGACATAAAGGAAACCACTTGGCCAAAAAAATTGGACCGCATAGCGGTTTGTCGACTGTTGATAGGTGGCCACTAGGAGGCTGTCCGAGAATAGTGATCGTAGCGAGGGCGAAGCTGGCTGAGCGGGATTTTTCGATCATTTGAGGCGAATAGTTGTTCTATTCAACGAAAAGGATCGAAAAATCCCGCCGGGCAGGCTCGTCCGCAGTAGATCAGTCTATTCTCGGACAGCCTCCTAAAGTGAAACGCCCTGTCAACAGTCAGTATTGATCGAACTGACAAATAACCAGATGACTACTGTCATCAATTAAGGTGCATCACGCAGGCTACATATCGGACTCGAGAAAACCAGGCATGGGATACGCCCCCTCCTCGCCTACCGCAGGCATCTCAACCATATGATCGGCGGCTGTTCCGGCAACCTGCTTGTCTATTTTTTCTGTGTCGCCAGGATGTCCGTTGGGAACAAATATCTGAGGATGATCGAAGGGTGCCCGCCGGTATCTGACCCGCTCGTCGGTTAACGATAACAGCCATGCCTCCAGATCGAGTTTTTCCTGCTCACTCAAATGGAGAATGTTGAGCAGCATAATGCTGCTCCCATCCCGTTCCGTCAGCTGTGCAAAATTTCCACCTCGGCTATAAACATCGAGCACACCCCGTAAAGTCAGCTCACCGCCGTTATGAAAGTAAGGCGCCGTCAGCTCAACGTTTCGCAAGCCCGGCACTTTGAAGAAACCATCGGCCACCACCGGGCACGAATGACCATCCGGGCAGACAGGCGCGGCATACAGTTGTTTGGTATAGGACAAAGGCGTGCCAAACGGATCTGTCTGCCCCAGCGCGAGATCACTGGTTGCCGGACGTACACCGATATTGTTATATCCGCGATCAAACGCCTGCCCTTCCCGTATCCTGACCGGGCTAGCCTGCACCTGACTGACCGCAGCACCGGTCAATTCCGCGCCTTCATGGCAATTGATGCAACGGCCACGGGTCTGACTCCTGAAAATATCGACACCCCGGATGGCAGCCTCACTGATAGCGGTGCTGTCCCCTTCCATGAAGCGATCATAAGGCGTGTCATCGGCTACGAGCGTCGCTTCATACAGCTGTATCGCCAAGCCGAAGAACAGTGAAAAATTGAATTCCATCAAGGTATAGCAACCTTGCTGAGCAATAGGACGTGCCCGATGGCAAATTTCGCTATGGCCGCCCGGCAAAAGTCGAATCTGTTGATCAGATTGCCACCATTCAGGCTGGAAAGCATGCCGAACCATTTCCGCGTAATCGGGCAGCGCCAGTCCGGGCTGCGGCCAGCGGCTATATTTCCTCAGCACACTGTCCTGGGGATGTACTTGCTGCTGAGCAAGCGGCCTGGCTACGAGCATTTTGCGCCCAATCATTGGGAATGGACGATCTGAAGCGGACAGTTCAAAATCATTGACAGCGGCCGCAACCGCTTGTGATGCCAGACTGGCCTGTTCAATGCTGATTCTGACCGGCTCAACCCGCGTTGCACTCTCAGCACGATAAAGATGCGCATTGGGATCACGATCACCCCAATTATTTACGCCATTGAACTCGTACTGCGCTCTGCCATCATAAAAATTGCGGTAATTGAATATTGCATTGATGACAGTTGGAGTGTTTCTTGGCTCAACCCGCCTGACATTGATTCGATTCACGCTGAAGCCATCTTGATCGGTTTGCCTGCGCAACTGTTCGACCGGACGGGATGGCAGTACACGCAAGAATTCATACGATGCAATGCCCTGCGATGAAATCACATCATCACTGCTGAATACGGCGGGAGAAGCTCGATCATCGGGATCGGTCAAGACCCTTAACGGAAAGTGACTCGCGGTTAATTGCATGTTCGAACCCAAATCGAACTCTCGGCGCTGGGCATCACTCAACGCATGTGTGCCAGGATTCACTTGATTCTTCGATCGGCTATCAGCGCCTGCATGAAAATGACAGGTCGCGCAAGCAACAATGTTATCGCTGCCAACTTGCATGTCCCAGAACAGCGCCTTACCCAGTGCAATGGCCATCGGCTTGTCACGGATATACTGATGGAGATCAGGAGGTTCAGGGATTTGAACGGTTTTCAAAGACAAGGGCCGTGGCGGGTCAATCTCGCTGGCAGACGTTTGAAGCACTGGCAAAATCAGCCCGATCAATACCCAATACAGTTTCGACATAATTTTTCAATTGCTTTTTATGCGGATCAGGCATGCTGATGGGACAGCGCTCCTGATGAGACAGAGGAAAATTGCGAAGAAAACAGGACTACTTAGCAGGTTTGCCAGGTTTTTCTGGCGACGGGTTTGATTTTTAGCGGGAAAGTTGTCAGCTGTGCTTTATAACCATGTCGAATGGGATCAGCACAAACCACGCTGGCAGAGTAAGAGTGTTTTACTGCAATCACCATCGAGGCGAGCATCCAGCCACCGATAATCTTTTCAACCTTGAGACCACGACGAATTGCCATTATTTCTCTCTTTTTTAGTTATATAAGAATGTCGATTGGTTATATCAACCAACATCCGAATATTAATGACAGATCATCTAAAGTCAATGTGACAAATTGTCGCATCTCATTCAATTCATTGAATAATCCTGATAATTCTTTTCCTGTTCAGCCATTTGAATATGATTGGCACAAAAACGCAATTTAGTTTCCTACTGCCATAAATCTTTCCATAAGCATGTATATGTCATGAACCCAAACTGGTATTGCCAGGGATAAATTTGTCTTATAAGTAGATTTGAAATGATCTACCGCTTCAGGCTATCAATTCAATGAACACAAAATGCAAGTATTTGGGAAGCAGCTGACACGGTAAATTTGTTCTGTCGCTAACCCTTTGAATTCCCATCATGCCCGCGCAGGCGGGCAACCAGTTTTGGTGCAGCGCCGATAGGCACGCAACCCATAGTTTCTACTGTACGTTCTGGATTCCCACCTACGCGGGAATGACAGGCTCGGAAGCCAGAACAAATTTACCCTGGCAGCTGACCCAACCGTTAGAGGAAATTAATGATATATGCATAGCCTGTAGACAAGACCTTGGCTGACTACCGCATCCAGCATAAAGCAGCAAGAAAAGTGGGCGGATATCAGATGGCCGGAACCGTTTGGTCCAACCTGTCGTTATTGCGCTTTCCAAAAAATGGCATAATCTCAACCCCATCTATCTGAGGTTTCTTGGTTAATGCATTGGGGAGGTGGTAAGCGACGGATACAAAATCTGGAAACATGTTCACGAACAACATCGCTGACATATAGTGCATGTTTGGAGGGGTCGTGAAAAATCAGATCACAAACCCAATGAGGGCTGTTCGATATATTTGGAGTTTGTTACGAAGCATTAACTTCACACCTGGTAGAAAAACGATATCCTGTCCCCCGCACTGTCTGAATAAGATCATCCTTTTCCGCCGCCTCAAGTGCTTTACGCAACCGACGGATATGCACATCGACGGTGCGATCCTCAACGAAAACGTGATCACCCCAGACTTTATCAAGCAATTGGGCGCGCGTGTATACGCGCTCGGAATGCGCCATTAAAAAATGCAGCAAACGAAACTCGGTTGGCCCTAGTGATATTTCCCTGGGTTGTGTGGCTTCTTTTTCATCCGATAGAGTGACACGATGGGTGGTTGGATCGAGTCTTAATCCACCTATATCGAGCACTTCATCCGATACCTCGGGCAAGCGACGGCGCAATACCGCTTTGATTCTCGCCACCAATTCGCGTGGAGAAAAAGGTTTAGTCACATAATCATCCGCCCCCACTTCCAATCCAGCCACTTTGTCGCTTTCATCCACACGGGCTGTCAACATAATAATAGGCACAGATTTGGTACGCGCGTCTCTTCGCAGCAGTCGCGCAAAATCAATCCCACTCATCTTGGGAAGCATCCAATCCAGCAGCACCAGATCGGGAAGTACATCGTTGATCATCGCCGATGCCCTTTCTGCACTATCCGCACATAAAGCAATATAACCAGCACTACGCAAGTTATATAAAATCAACTCCTGAATTGCTGGCTCATCTTCTACAACCAGAATCGTTGCGGCCATTCATTACCTCATAAAAACTCTCTACGATGATGGAATCATATAGACAAATCATTGCATTTTTGTGACATCCTCAACTATTCTAGGTTTATTTCTTTGTGCTAATGGTGAATGTTATGGCTATAAAAAACAACCGGTTGGAGGTCTACGAAATCTTTTGTGAAGCAGTTCTCACTGTCAACGCGAGCCGGATGATTTTGTTGATTGGCAGGAAGAGCAAAGAAAATATAAAGGCGATAACTGGTTTGTTCGCACGGGAAGGGAAACGCATCTGAGTGCCCTTGAGCAACTCAGATGCGCGTAATGGCTTTAATAAAGCACGATAGTTCTTGACTTTTAACAGAAAAGTTCATGCCTGACGCAGGCATATGGGCTCTTTGTGCAGAAAACTACAACAGTTTTCTGCAACCCAGTAAACCTGACGACTTAAGGAGTCGTTCATAAATAACTGTAACACTTGGATCACATCTGGCGGGCGCACTGCGGCGTTACTCGTCGTCACCATGGCTCACTATGACTCCTCTTCTCGCCTTGCATTGCACCCCACCAGACGCGCCCAATTGTCACACTTATTCCTTCACGGCTCCTAAGCAGTTTTTTCTTCGCCTTGAGCCTTGCCTTTCTTCATGAAGAAAAAGCCTGCCGCGGCAGCAACAGCCAGTGCACCCAGGATGAGTGGCAGGTTGGATT
>NZ_FNOY01000068.1 GCF_900107165.1 Nitrosomonas halophila | reverse complement strand
TGCTGCATAACAACATGCCGTTTGATGGTGACAAGTTTTTCAAAATAAAGGGCGCTAATATGTAAATTTTGCTTGACTGAAGACAGAGTATCTACGCCTGCTTCTCCTTACCGCTTGTGCCGGGCGCACCATGAAAAAACCCCACCCCCTTGTGAGGGGCAGGGTTGATTTTGCGTTACTCAATGATGGGTTACATCAACAAGCTGAGTAACATACTGGATTAAATCAGAATATCCCCAAGAACGACATCGGTCAGATCTGCCACTCCTGCTAGCTGAACCACGATATCAGTATCTTGCATTCCAGTTACACCGTCACCTTGCACGACATAAGTATTGTCCTCGAATACAAAGGCAGCGGCATCGTTGCTATCAGCAAGTGCTTCAAACACAGCGGTCAACTTCTCTTCAAGCGTCGTTGTACCCGCATTGAAAGTAACAATGCCATTGGCTACGTCTTCAATAGCAGCGATATCGTCATATACGCCATCAGCCAGAATATCATTACCGTAGCCCAGTTGCAGCTCATCCGTTCCATCGATTTGGAAGTTGGTGATGATGTCAAAGCCAGCGCCTTCATTGAAGAAGGAGTCTGATGGCTGGCCGACGATTTCTTCCTGACCCGCAACCAGGTCTGCGATTCCAGCACCAAGGTCGGCATCCGAGTTTAGTTTAGTAACCGCAAAGTCAACCTCAGAGAATCCGCGTCCGGCCGCATCGCTAAACTCCAGACGCCCATCAACCTCATTCCAAACCACCGTGACTTGATCGTCCAGTTCCGCCTAGAAGGCAGCCTCAAGAGCAGCCGCCAAATCGGCTCCATTTTCTGCCGCTGCAATCGCCGCTGCATTCAATACGTAGTCCGTGCCGCCCAGCTTGATGCTAACACTGCTGACATCGGCCACATCGGTGACCGTGACGTTGGCACTGGAGGCTACGGCTTCCTGGGTGATGGTGTTGGTCACCACCGCAAAGTCATCCTCAGAGAATCCGCGTCCGGCCGCATCGCTGAACTCAAGGCGACTTTCGCCGTCATTCCAAACCACCGTGACTTGATCGTCCAGTTCCGCCTGGAAGGCAGCCTCAAGAGCAGCCGCCAAATCGGCTCCATTTTCTGCCGCTGCAATCGCCGCTGCATTCAATACGTAGTCCGTGCCGCCCAGCTTGATGGTGACACTGCTGACATCGGCCACATCGGTAACCGTGACGTTGGCGCTGGAGGCTTCGGCTTCCTCAGCAAAAACTCCCCCCCCAACCACAATCGTATCCACACCAGCACCTTCAGCCAGGATGATCTGATCCGCGCCTTTGCCACCTGCGATGGTGTTGGTGCCAGAGCCACCGGTCAACACATCATTGCCAGAGCCACCGGTCAAATTGTTTGCGCCATTTCCGCCAGTTGCGTTGACAGCAACCGTCATCGCGGATGCATTTAGGTTTAATCCGTTTTCTTCTTCAACAACTACGGTGATGCCATTTGCAAAAGCCGCGTCAGCGTTTTCACCCAGCGTGACTGTATTGGTAACGTCTCCAGCACTTGCTAGAGACAGTATTTCCATGTTACTGATGTTTTCGAAATGACCGTCTTCCAGAGTTACATTGCCATCACCATGCCAAACAGAAAGGGTGTCTTCTCCAGCGCCGCCGTCGATAACGACCCCATCTTCACCTGTAGTAAAGTGCCCAGCACCAAAATCAACGGCAAACGTATCATCGCCAGCTGAGCCGGTGATGGTTTGAGAACCCTCGCTACTGCTTAGCGATACACTGGTCGCATTTGTGAAAACAACGCCGTCTGCATCCGCAAAGCTGCCTGCAGTAATTTCATAGCTGTAATCATTTGCATTCGCAGCGCCTTCTAGTATTTTGGCTTGTGCCACAGTCAGATCACCAAGATCACCCGCAGTATTAGCTAATCTATAACTACCCGCTCCGGTAATCTCAACGCTTTCAGCCTGTTCTAATGTGATGACTAATACCTGACCACTGGCAAGGCTGAACTGATCGATTGATTCAAATTCAACAGTATTAGCCGCTGTCACACCACCGCGTACAAAAGTCGCATCACCATCTTCACCCACTGTAAAGGTGATATGGCCCGTTGCGGTGCCACTGAAGGTTACAACACCCTCATTTTCAGTTACCGTGAAGGTCGGTGCGGGTGGCGTGCCGCCACCGCCACTGCCGCCGCCAGTACCACCACCACTGCCGCTACCGTCCCCTGCTCCGTCTCCGGTGCCGTCGCCGTCGCCGTCGCCGTTACCATCGCCATCACCGGCGCCACCCCCTAATTTTTCAGTCAGGAACGTGAGTATTTCTTCCGGCATGTAAGCCTTGTCTCCAACAATGCCGTTCATCACGCTGATGGCTTCTTCCACACTGGCGATGTCTCTGTAGTTTTCCGCGTGAATATTGGCAACCTGCACCTTGTTGTTCAGCAGTTGGACGGTATTTGCGAATACTGGCGCGGGATCGTTTTGTAGGTAGTTGACGGCTTCATAAACGATATGGCCCAGGTTGGCGCCTGCCTCAATTCATTAAGGTAAAATATTCCTCTGCCAGCGCAGCAGCGCTGCCAGGTTCTCCTCCGGGAGCAAAGCCGAAATGATCAAGCAGGAATTCCACCTGCTGAGGGATAGTTGTTTTATCAGAGGTCAGTGCCTTGAACTGGTTTGTTTCCGCCAGCAATCTGCTGATTTCATAAATGGGGACTCCGTCCTCAACAGCCTTGGCAAGATCATCCAGAATAGCGCCACCCGGTGCGCCATTGAACAGACTTACCACTACGCTGAGTATCTCGTCTTTTTGTTGTTGGGAGATAGCCATATCAATACTTCCTTCTGAAAATTAAAAGATAACAACTTAATCACGAGAATCTTTCAGCAAAGATATTTTCCGGATGAACCCATTTTTCCCTGTTTTCCGGTCATATCTTTCGCTTGCATCATCGTAATCGGAGAGCAAGCGGTTGAAAGTATCGAATTAAACGGCATAACGAAGGTTATTCTTTATATATTTCCAAACTATTTTTATGGCTCCTCTAATAATTCATTGTTTTAAACAAGACGAGACAAAAAAAATGTTGCCGCAGCATATAAGGGCTCGTTAATGAATAACGAGCCCTTATATGCTGTTTGGGAATTCCAATCTCAGATCAGATTGCTCAACGCTGTGACAACTGTAGCGTTATTGTTGCCGAAAAGCATCTGGATGGCCGCGGCCCATTGAGCCTCGCCAAGACGGCGGTTGAAATTGCGGATGGCCATTGTTTTCTGCCGTCTTTGCGAGCACAGCGAAGCAATCCAGCCTAACGTCAGCTTGGCCTCGATACCGAGTCGCTTGCCAAGATGCTCACGGTTTGGAAAAACCATTCGTATCCACATGCGTCATACTAGGAGGCTGTCCGAGAATAGCGATCGTAGCGAGGGCGAAGCTGGCTGAACGGGATTTTTCGATCATTTGAGACGAATAGTGGTTCTATTCAACGAAAAGGATCGGAAAATCCAGCCTGGCAGGTTCGTCCGCAGTAGATCAGTCTCGGACAGTCTCCTAGGGCACGATCACTCAAGTTCAGCATTTCCAAACAGCTTCTAAGAATAAGGAGTCGCTCATAAGGAGGCATTTTTTGTGAACAACCACGTATTGTGACAACAAACCCAACCCCTGCGAACATCGCTACGCAATCATTCGTGCAAATTCGTGTGCATTCGTGGTTATCAAAACCAGTGGTTGACGGTGCAAGGTGAACAGGTGCACCCTTGGGGCTTCTTCATACCCGATTTGATAAAATCATGCTCCCGGAGCGTTACAAGCATTCATGAAAAAATTCTCGAAAGCCGATCTGGTCAAAGGCTTGCTGTAGAAAAAACCCTGACTCAATGCGCCGCCCTGTCTGACCAGGAACTGGTGTTGTGCCTCGGTCTCGACCCCTTCAGCCACCACTTCCAGACCGAGTGTTTCGCCGAGCGCCAGAATGGCGCGCGCAATGGCGGCATCATTGGAATCCTCTGAAATATCTCTGACGAAGGATTGATCGAGTTTCAGCTTTGAAACCGGTAGCCGCCGCAGATAACTCAACGATGAGTAGCCTGTGCCAAAATCATCAATGGCGATACCAAAACCAAGCGCCCGGAGCTGTTCCAGGGTTTGAATGGCGCCCTGGCTCTCGCGCATGATAAAGCTCTCTGTCAACTCCAGGACAATACGTTCCGAGGGACAACCGGTTTCTTTCAACGTACGGCTCGCCACGCTCACGAAATTGCCCATGGCAAGCTGCTTGCCGGATACATTGACCGCCAGCGAACCGACTTCCAGACCGGCCTCTAGCCACAGGCTCATTTGCCGGCAGGCCATATGGAACACCCATTCGCCCAATGCGAGTATCAGGTTGCTCTCTTCTGCCACTGGAATGAATTTTGCCGGCTGTACATATCCCAACTCGCGATGATGCCAGCGTATGAGCGCCTCGGCCCCTACGCACCGGCGTGTCTTCACATCCACGATCGGTTGATAAAAGAGCTCAAGTTCTTTCCTGTCGATAGCCTGGCGCAAGGAGATATCCAGAATCATTCTTTCCTGGGCGGCATCCGACATTTCCTGCCGATAAAAATGATAATGATTACGGCCCGCCTCCTTGGAGCGGTACATGGCCAGATCGGCATATTTGAGCAGAATATCGGTGCTGCTACCGTCATCCGGGAATAAGGCGATGCCCATGCTTGCCGAAACATAGGCTTCTCCGTCAGTGAGTTCGAAAGGCTGGGAAAGCATGGTGAGAATCTTTTGCGCGGTGAGAGAAATATCACGCTCGCTCTTGGGGTTTTCAATCAGTAACGTAAACTCATCGCCACTCAAACGCGCCACTGTATCGCTCTCACGGGTAATACTCACCAGCCGTTGTGCGACGCCCTTCAACAGTTCATCGCCCACGGGATGTCCACGTGTGTCATTGATCTGTTTGAAATTATCAAGGTCAATAAACAGCAATGCCAATTTGGCACATTCGCGCTTGGCCTTGGCCAGGGCATGCTCAAGCCGGTCAATGAACAATGCCCGGTTGGGTAGATCGGTCAACCCGTCATAATGCGCCAGATGGGCGATGCGTGCCTGGGACTGCTTTTGTTCGGTGATATCGTACATCATGATAATGTAGCGTTCGATTTGGCCCACCTGATCGCACAGACGCGATATGCTCAGCCAGACTGGAACGCAATGCCCATCCTTGTGACGGCTCCATATTTCACCCTGCCAGAGACCCTTGTCCTGTATATCGTTCCACATTGCGCGATAGAAATCGGCGGCATGATGATCGGACTGCAAGATGCCGACATGCTGACCAATGACTTCTTCAACGCCATAACCGAGAATTTTCTCAAGCGCATGATTTACCTTCAAGATCGTCCCTTCCGGGGTCGCAATCAGGATGCCATCCAGGGCATTGGAAAAAACACTTGCTGCAAGACGCAGCTCATCCTCCGCCAGCTTGCGTGCAGTGACATCCTGGATCTGGGCGATAAAATATTCTGGTGCGCCCGCTGCATTCCAGACAATTGAAATATTGGCTTGTGTCCAGATGACAGCCCCATTCTTGTTGAGATAACGGATTTCTAGCTGGCAGGCCTGCATCTCTCCTGATAGCAGACAGCGAGCCGCCGCAATTGCCGAAGCCAGATCATCTTCGTGAATCAAGGACTGCGCATCCGTTGTCAGTAGCTCTTCCTGACTGTAGCCCAAAAGCTGGCACAGAGCTGGATTGACTTCAACCCAACCACCACCAGGGGCCACAATTGCCATGCCTGTCGCTGCATAAAACATCGCCTGGCTGAATTTCTTCACGCTCTCCTGCAACGCTTTCTCAGCTTGTTGCTGGGCGGTAATATTTTCAAATATCAACACCGCCCCGGCAATTTCGCTTCGGGCGATCCGATAAGGCATGATGTGCAATCTATAGGCTGTGCCAAGCCCGCTATGGATAACGGCCTGATAGACTTGCCCACCTTGCATGACATGCCGCACATGATCTGCCAGTTCAGGAATCTTGATCCGCCATTTAATGTTACCTAAAGAGTGGTATGCCAGCGGGCCATCCAAGGTGATAATGGTTTCACAGGCATCGTTGATCTGTGTAATGCGCAATGCCTCATCCACCACGATTAGCGGGAAAGCCAGGCTTTGTTTGACATTGACGAGATCGCTGGTACTCGCCTCCAGCTCTGCTGTCTTGACCTGCAATTCATCATTGACCGTGAGCAATTCTTCATTGGTCGATTGCAGCTCCTCGTTCGAAGTCTGCAGTTCCTCATTTGTGGATTGCAACTCCTCATTGGCGGATTGCAATTCCTCGTTGAGTGATTGCAGCTCTTCATTGGAAGTTTCTAGTTCTTCGGTCACGGTATTGAGGTGCGAGCGTGTATTCGCGATCTCTTTTTCCAGCTCACGGATAATGGCGGCTTCCATTTCGCCCGTATCCTGAGAGGTTTGCACCGCTTTCTCATGATTCAACGCGCTTGCCACAAACGAAACCAGCAACAATGTGCCTTGTTCAGGTTCCAGCGGACTGACGACAAGCGTCAAGGTATGGGGTCTATCTTCGATCTGAATCGTCCTGGTTGTCCCCTGAACCGCTGTCAAGTCCCGGCGACACTGATACACCAAGGCTCTTAATTCAGCGCGCACCGATTCGTCGACCATATCGAACAAATGCATCGTCGCCCGGCCCTTGGGGAAATTCAGATACGCCTTAAGATCGCCGTGAAAATTGACCACGACATCGTCATCAGTAATGACCAGGGACGGCGGTCCATAACGTTCCGCCAGGGCTTCCATGATCCTCATGCCAACTTTGTCCACGCTGGTAGTAGCCGCCGCCTTGTTTGCTGCATGGCTGCGCGGTTCAAAATAAGGCATGCCTTGTGTCGCCGGCAGCACATATGGAGAAGTGCTGTCTTGGCGGCGATAAATATGCGCCCGGCTGTCGACGACTTCAAACCAATCCCGGTACAAGTCAGCAGTTTCTGATTTACCGAGAAACAGATACCCACCGCTGTTCAATGCGTAATGAAAGATGCCCAGCACTCGTTTCTGGGCTGGCGGGTTGAAATAGATCAACAGATTACGGCAACTGATCAGATCCAGGCGTGCGAATGGAGAATTATCAATAACATTCTGATGGGCAAACACGACCCGGTTGCGGATACGCTTGATCACGCGGCAATGATCGCCAACGACTTCCATATAACGTTCACGCAAGCGCTTGGGCACGGCATCCAGTTCACTGACAGGGTAAAGCGCTGCACGCGCCTTTTCAATATTGCCGTCATCGAGATCGGAGGCGAAAATCATGTACTGGAACCCTTGCCTCTGTTGCGTAACAAGCGCCTCCTCGAACAATATGGCAATGCTATAGACCTCCTCTCCGGAAGCACATCCTGGCACCCAAATACGAATAACCTTCTTGTTCTCCCCATTTCGAACGAGTTCGTTGATGATGCCTTCCAACGCATGGAAGGCCTCCTTATCGCGAAAAAAGGAGGTTACGCTGATAAAGGTATCCCGCATCAGAAACAGCGATTCATCTTTATGGGATTGAAGGTAGCCGATATAGGCGGCAAGGGAACTCATTCCAAGAATATTCATGCGCCGTGCGATACGGCGTCTGACTGTGCCGGGTTTATAATCGCTCAGTTTGAAGGCCGTATTGAGCCTGACCAGTTTGCCAATTTGCAGATATTCCTCAGTTTCTCTGTCTTCTTCCAGCACTGGCGTAATATCCCCAGTCGCCAAAAGCAGCCGTGCCAGCGCAGGACCAATCTTGCTGGCAGCCAGTATGAGGTCAACGCTGTCGGTATAAATTGCCGCCTTGGGCATCCCATCATACTTGGCGGTACCCGGATCCTGCACGATCGTGATTCCCCCTGCCGCCTTGATGGCGCGCATACCGGACGCCCCATCCGATCCCGTACCGGAGAGAATGATACCGATCGCTTGCTCACCCAGCTCATCAGCCAGCGATTGGAAGAAATGGTTGACCGATGGCTTGGGTCCAATCGCTTGCCTTGGCTCGGTCAGCCGGAACACCCCCCCTTCAAGGCTGACATCACTGTTGGGCGGTGTGATGTAGATAGCACCGGCCTGAGGTGGCTGCTGATCGTGCAAATACTGCACTTTAAGCTGAGTGAATGGCACCAGCAAATCCATAAGCATGCTGATATGGGTTGGAGAAACATGCTGAGCGATGACGTAACACAAGCTGCCGGAATCCGGCAATGACTGCATCATATCGCGCAGAGCGTCTAGGCCTCCTGCAGATGCGCCGATACCAACAATTCTGACAATGTCATGATGCGCGTCCATGTGCGCTCCCCTAGACCGGCCCTTGCTCATGGGTTGCGGATTCCTCTATTAATAGCGTATTCTGGTTCGACGCCCCCATGGAGAACAAGATGATTCAGCCCCTTGGTGGCAAGATCGCGTAAATTATCACAGGCAGGCATATTAATAAACGGATTCCAAATCGGCAGATCCTGAAGTTTGCGGACAATCCGTCGCCAATTTATTTGAGAGAATGTTTAGTACCGGCTATTGTGTAGCTCTTCCGATTACAAAAAGGAGTAGACGATGAACAGATGGATACAGACCATTCCGCTTATATGGGCATTGTCATGGGTCTCTGTCGCCGCAGCGGATAACCATAAGGACTGGCGCAAGGATGGCACGCTGGAAGAAAAAGTGGCGCATATCATCCAGACCTTGCCTTCCACTGCCAACATCATGATTGAAATAGGCAAGCGTTATCAGGATCTCTACTGGGCTGCCAAACTGGGTAAATGGGAGTTCGCCCAGTATCAAGTCGAGGAAATCGAAGGTTTGCTGGAAGTGCTGCAGATTACCCGGCCTGGCCGCGCTGCGTCAACACAGGTCTTTCTTGACAAGGGCCTGACAGGATTCGAAGCAGCTTTTAAATCCAAAGACTGGAACACATTCTCGCGCGCATTCCAGAATATGCATGCACAATGCATGAGCTGTCATATTGTCAACGATCATGCTTTTATCGTGCTACCGGTGGCACCCGCGGCCTCCAGCAGCTTGATCCTCAATCTGCCGCAGAAATAACCTTCCGTGATGCTAGGAGGCTGTCCGAGAATAGCCTGATCTACTGCGGACGAACTTGCCAGGCTGGATTTTTCGGTCCTTTTCGTTGAATAGAACAACTATTCGCCTCAAATGATCTAAAAATCCCGCTCAGCCAGCTTCGCCCTCGCTACGATCGCTATTCTCGGACAGCCTCCTAGGCCCGGTCTGTTCCCCTGCACCACAAGCAGGGGAACATAATCAATTTCTGACTTCCATCACCAGCCAGCAACCGGATCATGGCATCCAGGTTAGCGATGATATTCGCCCGCGCGCTCGGGTTGGTAGATCACTTCCTCAATTCGCACCCGCAGTGCACCCCCGCCTGGTTTTGGCCATTCGATTTCATCTCCCTGGGAAAGGCCCAGCAGCGCGCTGCCGACCGGTGCGAGAATTGAGATCTTATCACCGCTTGCATCGACATCCTTGGGATACACCAGGGTCAAGCAAAATTGTTTGGATGACGACTCGACGCTGAATTTAACCGTGGAATTCATGGTCACAACGGTGGGTGGCATGGCTTCTGGATCGACCACCTCAGCGCGTGCAAGCTCATCCTCAAGACTGTCCGCACCGGCAAATGCACCGGGCGGCAGGCCATTTAGCAACATTTCCAGCCGCTCGGCATCGAACGATGAAATCATAATATTGGGTTTTACGTTCATTTTATTCTCTAGTCTCTATCCATACAGATTATGGTAAAAATAATAAGCCGCTGAACTGTTCTCAGTTCCAGCATAGTGCATGAAATATACCCGGATTCAGCAGCAGCTATCGTCATGCGTAGATGTGTTGGCGAGCATATCCCCGCCTGGCCATAGAAGCAGGCAGTTCAGAATCATTTGATTATAGGTAAAAGTTGAGGGAACCACCGCAGGCGAGCCGGCCAGCCCATGATCTGGCACTGTCTGTTCGCCATATGTTTGCGTCATGCTCGGCAACTGCGCCGCATCACTGCTCTTGAACCCTGTACAGCCGGATCATTCAATTACCCATACATCGCAACCAGCTCAACAACAGCCTCAGCTGTTACCAAATATACGCATCCATAGGCGGCTCCTCGTGACACAATGGTGACTGCTTGCTATAAGTGGATTTCCGGTTTGAAAGACACAGATATACCGGGTCTGGAACAGGCGATAGCGGATACGCGCACATGACGGACACTTAAATCGTCCGCCCCCTTTATTGCCAGCAATTGCCCAATTAGGAGGGGTATCTATCAGACAAGGCCGTGACGAAAAAAATCCATTACTCATTCAAATGTCGAAATATTGCGCAACTCTCGACAACCTTTCCATTCAATGACACAACTGGCATCCAGCGCTTTGTCGGCCATGGCTATTGGTTTTTCAATTCCTTTTAACCTTTCCCGGCTCCCTACATCCATTTTTTCTTCTTGAAATAGGTCAGCATGATTATCCCCAATCCGAGCATAACGAGCCAGATCAGCAAATAGCCATATTCCCACTCGAGCTCTGGCATATACCTGAAATTCATGCCATAGACACCGGCCAGAAAAGTCAACGGCATGAAAATGGTCGCGATAATGGTCAGCACTTTCATGATTTCGTTGGTACGGTAGCTGACACTGGATAGATATAAATCGAGCATGGTGGTGAGCATCTCCCGATAAATCTCCACGCTATCGACAGCCTGGACGACATGATCGTACACATCCCGCAAATAGGGAATCGTGGATGCCTGTATCAATGACGACTCGCGTCGTATCAATGAAGAAATCACTTCACGCAACGGCCACACCGCTTTGTGAAAGAACAGTAGCTCACGCTTCAATTGGTAAAGGCGTTCAATCAGGGCCTTGTCAGGCTGCATCATCAGCGCCTCTTCCAGACGATCAATGCGGTCGCCCAATTTCTCGAGAGTAGTGAAATAATTATCTACCAGCACATCCAGCAATGCATAGGCGAGATAATCCGTATCCATTTTTCTGATTTTTCCCTTGCCTCTACGCAGATGATCCCGGACCAAATGGAACACATCACCCTTGACGTCTTCCTGGAAAGACAATAGAAAATGTTGTCCGATGATCAGGCTGACCTGCTCGGGAACGATTTTATTTTCCCGTTCGTCGTAAGCAAGCATCTTGAGCACGACAAACAGGTAGTCTCCATAATCCTCGCATTTCGGACGCTGAACAATGCTCATCAAATCCTCGGTCACCAAGCGATGCAAGCCAAAACATTCACCCAGCTGCTCCAGCAGAACTGGATCATGCACACCATCCACATTGATCCAAGTCATGGAAGGTTTGAGCTTGTAGGCTAAACATTCTTCCGGCTGTTTCAGGATGCGCGCCTCGGAATGCGAGGCATCGTAGTCGACAAGCATCATATTGATGCCATCCCGCTTCTTCTCTCCGGTATAAACCAGGCTCCCGGCGGGAAGGCCGATTTTCTTTACCCTGCGCTTGACTGTTCTGGATGTATGCATGGGGTGATCATCCGATTAAGTTGAAGCGGGTTCATAGCCTAAAAGCTGACTTTCACAGATCTTATCTGCATCGACAACGGAGGTTCAGCATCATGCCATCAGTCTCCCCGGCGTCCTCTATTATCCTGCTTGCCCTTGCCCGGATTGGAATCGCGCTTGCCCTGGTTGCCTGGCGAACGATATTTACTGGAATCGCTTCGGCCCGGATGATTCTGCAGGTGGCGCTGATCTCTGGCAGTGCGTTCGTCCTGCTTCCCGGGAACATATTGTTGAGGCTGCCGGTAACGGTAGTCGTTACGCTTGTTCCGGGAACTGATGTGCTTCTGATAATACGGCATATAAACTTTGTTATACCAGCTTTCCCGTACGAAATAGGCATTACGGTTACAAGCATGATAGAGATGGCAGTGCTTATGCCAGTGCTTGGCATGACCAGGGGGCACATGCAAATAAACCGGTGGTTGGTGCATATTGGCAGGCGTGCGCCAGATCAGTATTGGCTGCGGATAAATCAGCTGGGGGGCGGGATAGTAGCCTCCCAAATACAGCTCGCCATAAAAACCCGGCTGGCCGATCCTGATCGATAGATTCAAATCATTGGCCCCAACCTGATTCGTTGCCACAGCAGCGAGCACCGCGAATAAAAAGTAGAAATAACGCATATTCGTATCCTCATCGTGTGCAACCAAGCTTGCAGAGAGCAATAGAAACCGCCCCTCCTCTGGCAGCAGGTGCATTTGCTGTTTCAGTCATAATGAACTGCAGTATGACGATCTTATCCGAGGATAAGTAGCGCCACATATGGCACAAGGTTGAAAAGAAAGATCCCGATTTTATACAGCGCCATGCCTGCGTAATGCAGCGCATCAAATTGTTCTTTTGGCAATTTAAACCAACGGCTGTGCAATCGATAAATCCAATTGTTTGCCTGGCTGAAAACCAGGAACCATGCAAGCAACACACCATAATTGATGATCGTGCACCATAGGAGAAAATCACGCCAGAGTTCCAAGTCCATACTCGCTCTTCCTCAAAGGTTAGATGATCAATATCGGCAAGAATCTCATCCGGTTAATGCCGCATACCTCTTGGTTAAACCCGGAACAGGATTTCAAGCGATAAAGCCAGCCTGCTGGATTCATCAGCCGAGCATTAACTTGCGTTAGCGTACAGACAACCTCAAATTCTGTCACTAGGTAAGGCTGTCAGAGAATACCGATCTACTACGTACGAACCTGCCAGGCTGGATTTTCCGATCCTTTTCGTTGAATAGAACAAAATGATCTAAAAATCCCGCTCAGCCAGCTTCGCCCTCGCTACGATGCTATTCTCGGACAGCCTCCTAGCATCACAAGAGCTCATAGGTGCGGCACTGACCCTCATGGGAGCAGGGAGGAACTCACATGCAACCGCCATTTACCGCTTCATAATCACTGCAATAATGTCAGTCTTCACTACCCGCGATCCCAACGATTGAGCATACAGGGTAATCGGTGCTGAAACAGACTGGTTGGTAGGCGCATTCATGAAAAAAACACACTATACTTGTCCACGGTATGAGGTTACTATCATCAGTGCCATCTTCGGTGGCCTCTTGTTCGTCCTGCTGGGAATTATGGGGTCAATGCTGCCTGCAATTCTGGCGGCAGCCGTATGCTCAATTCCCGGTGACATTGCTCATCAGATTCAAAAATTGCTATTGAATTTAAAATTCCAGGAGAAACGCAATGACTACGAAAGAATCATACAAGCAAAAAATAGAAGCCGAGATAGAAGTGGCACAAGCCAAATTGGCAGAATTGAAGGCCGAAGCAAAAGGCGCGGCAGCAGACGCACGCATCCACTACGACCAGAAAATCGAAGAACTAGAACACAAAATCGATACCGCCAAGGGCCGGCTGAAGGAACTGGGTGAAGCCAGCGAGGAAACCTGGGAGCATTTAAAGGACAAAGTGGAACATGCCTGGGACACACTGAGTCACTCAGTGCAGGATGCCACCGCCAAATTGAAAAGCAAGTTCAAGGATTGAAACCATCGCTGTCATCTGGCATTTCCGGTTGAACCAGCCGTAACGCAGGTTTCTGAACCACAGATCAGGACCCAACCTGACTCAGGGGAATGGCATTCTCAGGCATCCAAGACCGCCATATGGCCTTTGAAACCTGCGCCATTCGGCTTATCGGACCCAACGAAGTTCAACTCCGAGCAGATGCGTAGATCAGAAATTAAGCCTGCTGGAAAACATGACCCGCTGCAAATTGCCCTGCGCACCGTTAAAAACTCTGGCTCGTCAGCAGAATCTGTGGGCGACATCCGGTTCAGGTAGCGCGCCAAGTGCATGATATAATGCGATTTCTGCGCCATGAAAGGTTCGAAATC
>NZ_FNOY01000067.1 GCF_900107165.1 Nitrosomonas halophila | reverse complement strand
CCCCTACTTTTAGCATCATGGTACGTCCAAAATTTTAAAAGATAAATCTTACCGCCTTAAAGGCGGTGGTTTTAACCTTACTTCGGACTAATAAATTCGCGACAGGCACCCAGAAATCAGTTTTGCCTGAGGCGCCCGGAAGAAAAAGCAGTTTAGCAGGCATCATATCCTATACAATCATACCGGCATGCATGCAGCAGGGTTCTCGCAATATTTCAACACTACGCAGCCTGCTGGCAATTGCGTTAAATTCGAACTTTCCTCAGTGTATTAATAGCATTTTTCATGCATGGCGCACAAAGTTCAGTGTCAAGTGAACCAAAGCTATGTATAAAAGGGGAATAGAGAATAAAAAAATATCTAAGAAGCTCTGTTTGGAAATGCTGAACTTGAGTGAACGTGCCCTAGTATGACGCATGTGGATACGGATGGTTATTCCAAACCGCAAGCATCTTGGCAAGCGACTCGGTCGGTATCGAAGCCAAGCTGACGCTAGGCTGGATTGCTTCGCTGTGCTCGCAAAGATGGCAGAAAACAATGTCCATCCGCAATTTCAACCGCCGTCTTGGCGAGGCCCAATGGGCAGCGGTCATCCAGATGCTTTTCGGTAACAATAACGCTACAGTAGCCACAGGGTTGAGCAATTTGATCTGAGATTGGAATTACCAAACAGCTTCTTCGGCTTTTTACAACAGCCTTAAATGAGAGAAATTACGAGGTCGAAAAAATATTTGGCCGTGCCAGGCACAACAGAGGTCATGAAACAGAACACCGATAAACAACAGGTTAATCTGATCTGACTAATACTTACACTCAGTTCTCGTGAGCGTATCAGTCTTGGTAAATAACTAGATGTAGATTGCAGGCAGGTTGATCATCAAAGCACACAGGATTTAAAACTTATCAGACAGAAGGCCTGTCTGATAAGCAAATAAGTTTAATTATCTACGATTTCAGCGACAGTTTCTTGATCGATTCTATCAAGCAATTCAACGATAGCCATAGGAGCATTATCGCCTTTTCTGAATCCACATTTGAGAATTCTCAAATAGCCACCATTTCTAGATTGATAGCGTGGCCCCAATTCAGAAAAAACTTTTAAAACCATATCACGATTTCTGAGCCGATTAAAAGCAAGACGTTTATTCGCTAACGAAGGTTTTTTACCCAGGGTAATAACCGGTTCTACTACTCGTCGTAATTCTTTTGCTTTTGGCAATGTTGTTTTGATGATCTCATGCTGCAGCAAAGAATTAGTCATGTTTCTGAACATGGCTAAGCGATGGCTAGAGGTGCGATTAAGCTTACGTAAACCATTACGATGTCGCATGACCTGTTTCCTTTACATAATTTTCAAGATTGGCTGGGGGCCAATTTTCAAGTTTCATACCTAATGATAAATCACGCGCAGCCAAGACTTCCTTGATTTCATTGAGTGACTTACGACCTAAATTCGGAGTCCGCAATAATTCAGCTTCAGTACGCTGAATTAAATCTCCAATATAAAATATATTTTCTACTTTGAGACAATTGGCTGATCTAACCGTAAGCTCAAGATCATCTACCGGTCTGAGTAGAATGGGATCGATTGCAGGCGTTTTAGGCTGTTCCGCAGGCAAAGGGGTGCTTTCCAAATCAGCAAAAAAGGAGAACTGTTCGACTAGGACTCTCGCCGCATAGCGAATCACCTCTTCAGGATCGACCGAACCATTTGTTTCAATATCAATGATTAACTTATCAAGATCAGTACGTTGCTCTACCCGTGCACTTTCTATAGCATAGCTAACTCGGCGTATTGGACTGAAAGATGCATCAAGCAGTATCTCACCGACTGAGATGTCAGCATCGTCGGTGCGACGTGCGGATACCGGCTGATAACCTCTGCCCTCTTCCACTACAATCTGTAGATCAAGCTTACCACCCGCTGTAATATGTGCTATGGGATGATCAGGATTGATAATCTCGACATCATGCGGTAAATCAATATCAGCCGCTGTTACTAACCCTTCAGAACTTTTATTGAGTGTGATAAGCGCATGTGATTTATTATGAAGCTTAAAAATAATGCCCTTAAGATTCAAAATAAGATCAACAACGTCCTCCTGAATACCATCAAGTGAGGAATATTCATGCACCACACCAGCAATGGTTACCTTGGTCGGCGCACAACCCGAAATGGAAGATAAAAGCACACGACGTAATGCATTGCCTAAGGTGTACCCAAAACCGCGCTCGAATGGCTCCATTATCACCTTTGCATGCAGAGGCGTAATATTCTGAACCTCAACTATTCTAGGTGTGAGAAAACTATTTAATGACATAACGTTGCCAATATGTGAGAACTGTTATCTAATCTAATTACTTAGAATAGAGTTCGATAACCAAAGATTCATTAATGGTTGATGAAAGATCGCCACGTTCAGGCTTACTTTTGTACACACCAGTCAAATTATCAGAGTCGACCTCAACCCAAGACGGAATATTTCGTTTTTTTGCAATTTCAGCAGACGACTTGATGCGAATATACTTTTTAGCATGTTCAGCAACTTCGATTTTGTCGCCAGGCGATACTTGAAACGAAGGTATATTGACTCTCTTATCGTTGACTAAAATACAGTTGTGCCGAACAATTTGCCTAGACTCCGATCTCGAAGCGCCAAAACCCATATGATAAGCAACATTATCAAGCCGCCCTTCTAGTAACTGCAATAAATTTTCACCAGTGACGCCCTTTTGACGATCTGCCTGTTTATAAACATTACGGAATTGATGTTCGAGCAAACCATATATTCTTCTGATTTTTTGTTTTTCCCTCAGCTGAACTGCATAGTCTGACATTCTGGTTTTTTTCTGCCCATGCTGCCCCGGAGGATAGTTCCGACGTTCAATCGCGCATTTTTCCGTAAAACATTTATCGCCTTTTAAAAATAATTTTTCTTTCTCACGGCGACATTGTCTACATTTTGGATTTAGATTTCTGGCCATATTAGATTCTCCTTAAATACGACGTTTCTTAGGTGGCCTACATCCATTATGGGGGACAGGCGTCACGTCGGTTATGCTAGTAATCTTAAAGCCAGTTGCGTTCAGTGCTCGTACAGCCGAATCACGGCCAGGGCCCGGCCCTTTCACCCTCACTTCAAGATTTTTAACGCCGCAATCCATAGCTAATCTTCCAGCTTGCTCGGCCGCAACTTGCGCTGCAAAAGGCGTGCTTTTGCGGGATCCCTTGAAACCAACGCCACCGGAGGTTGCCCAGGATAATGCATTTCCTTGTCGATCCGAGATCGTGACAATGGTGTTGTTGAAAGAAGCATGGATATGAGCTACCCCTTCAACAACATTCTTTTTTGTTTTTTTTCTAGCTTTAGATAATGACTTGACCATTAAAATAACATCCTAAGTATTGAATAATAGCGCTGAATATTGACGTTATCTCGATCGGACTGCTTTGCGCGGGCCTTTTCTCGTTCTAGCGTTGGTTTTAGTCCGTTGTCCTCTGACAGGCAAACCTCTACGATGCCGCAATCCACGATAAGAACCGAGATCAATGAGTCTCTTGATATTCATAGAGACCTCGCGACGAAGATCACCTTCGACGACAAGCCTGCCAATATAATCACGCAACTCGTCGAGTTTGGCATCCGAAATATCTTTGAGTTTAACGGAGGGCGTTATATCTAAATCCGTACAAATTTTACGAGCGGTAGCGTTACCAATTCCATAAATAGATGTTAATGCAATATTAACATGTTGATTATTTGGTATGTTTACACCAGCTATACGTGCCATTTTCTTACCTTGAGCAATTTATGGGAAATTGGATGTTTATCCTTGACGTTGCTTGTGTCGTGCATCGGTACAAATGACTCGAACGACACGATGACGTCTAATAATTTTGCAATTTCTGCATATTTTTTTTATTGATGCGCGCACTTTCATTGATCGACTCCAAAATTTATTTCGTGATATAGCTAATCAAAACATGTAAAAGATTATTTAGTACGAAAAGTAATGCGGGCTCGCGATAAATCGTAATGTGTAAGATCGACAGTCACCTTATCACCAGGCAAAATCCGGATATAATTCATGCGCATTTTCCCAGAAATATGACCAAGCACAACATGGCCATTTTCAAGCTTAATTCGAAAAGTTGCATTAGGGAGTGTTTCAATAACCTCCCCTTGCATCTGAATAGTTTCTTCTTTCGCCATTGTTAAATCTTTTACCGCGAAAAGCTTGAACCGGACTTAAAGTTGGCCTTCTTCAGCAGACTCTCGTATTGACCAGACATTACATGAGACTGTACCTGAGCCATAAAATCCATAGTGACAACCACGATAATCAGCAATGAGGTACCACCAAAATAGAACGGCACGTTCCATTTAAGAATCATGAACTCGGGCAATAAACAAACCAGCGTAACATAAATAGAACCTATCAGAGTCAGACGAAGCATGATACGTTCGATATATTTTGAGGTTTGCTCACCTGGCCGGATACCAGGAATGAAAGCACCACTCTTTTTAAGATTGTCAGAAGTTTCTCTTGGATTGAAAACCAATGCTGTATAAAAAAAGCAAAAGAATATAATTAATGCTGCATACAATATTACGTATACAGGCTGGCCTGGTGATAATGCTGCACTAAAATCTTTTAGCCACAGTAAATCGACATCGTCTGAAAACCACCCAGCTAAAGTTGCTGGGAACAATATTATACTGGAAGCGAAGATCGGTGGAATTACGCCAGCCATATTTAATTTCAATGGAAGGTGGGAAGATTGACCGCCGACTACCTGACGCCCCACCTGTCGCTTCGCGTAATTGACCAAAATTTTCCTTTGCCCTCGCTCGACAAAAACGACAAAAGCAGTTACAGCTAAAGCGGCAATAAAGATAAATAACGCAGTCAGAAAATGCATCGCTCCGGTATTGACGAGCTCAAGCGTGCCGCCAATAGCGCTAGGGAGCCCGGCTGCAATACCTGCAAAAATAATTAGCGATATACCATTACCAATTCCGCGCTCGGTTATCTGCTCACCGAGCCACATTAAAAAAACCGTACCTGTAACAAGCGTAACAATAGTAGTAAATAGAAACAACGGGCCAGGTGTAATAACTAACCCTGCCTGTGATTGGAGCGCGATAGAAATGCCATAACTTTGAAGTGAAGCCAATAACAGCGTGCCGTAGCGGGTATATTGTGTAATTTTGCGGCGTCCCGATTCACCCTCTTTCTTTAATGATTCCAGATGCGGTACTGCAACCGTACCCAGTTGCATGATGATCGATGCGGAAATATAAGGCATGATGCCTAGCGCGAATATCGAAAAACGCGACAGAGCACCGCCTGAGAACATATTGAACATCCCAAGAATGCCACTTTCTTGGGTTTCGAAAAGCTCCTTAAGTACAACCGGGTCTATCCCTGGGACAGGTACATGGGCGCCGATTCTATATACTATAAGTGCCAACAAAAGAAACCAGAGACGTTTCTTTAGGTCATAAAATTTATCAGTCGTTGAGACTTTAGATTTAGATGCCATTAGCTTCTTTTTGCGTAAATTCTACAGCTCCACCTGACTGCTCGATTGCAGCACGAGCACCTTGCGAGACTTGGATATTTTTAATGATTAATGCTTTATCAACAGTACACTGAGACCAGATAACCTTTAAACGTGTGCGAGTATCTTTGACCAATCCATGTTCGAACAACACGTTCGGATCAATCGCATTTTGACCAATTTTTAATAGATCAGATAATTTAATCTCTTGTGTAGCCTGTTTGCCATATATGGTAAATCCACGCTTTGGCAGGCGGCGCTGGAGTGGCATCTGCCCACCCTCAAAACCTACTTTATGAAATCCGCCGGCACGAGACTTCTGACCTTTATGCCCACGCCCACAAGTTTTACCCAAACCTGAGCCGATGCCTCTACCTACCCGACGACGAGCAACATTGGATCCAATTGCAGGTTTAATAGTATTGAGCTTCACTTAACCCTCTAATTTCACTAAATAGTTAATGGTATTAATCATGCCTCGATTGGATGGGGTATCATCAACAATAACAGATTGATTAACTTTTCTCAGACCCAATCCCTGTGCACTGAGCCTATGATTCTTCTTCGTGCCAATTAGACTTTTAACTAGCGTTACTTTGAGAGACTTGACTTGACTCATTCTCTATGTCCCAGAATATCTTCTACCGACTTCCCACGCTTAGCCGCAATCATAGCCGGGGAGTTAACCTTACTAAGACCATTAATAGTGGCACGCACAATGTTGTAAGGATTGGTAGAACCTATGCATTTAGCCAGAATGTTATGTATGCCCATGACTTCAAAAATAGCTCGCATTGGACCACCTGCGATAATACCGGTTCCTTCGGAAGCCGGTTGCATGTACACCTTAGCTGCACCATGCTCACCGATGACAGCATGATGAAGTGTGCCATCAGCCAAATTGACTTTGATCATTTTTTGGCGCGCCTCCTCTATTGCTTTCTGGACAGCGACCGGCACTTCGCGTGATTTGCCTTTGCCCATTCCGATACTGCCATTACCATCGCCAACTACCGTCAATGCAGCAAAACCGAGTATGCGACCGCCCTTGACCACTTTCGTGACACGGTTGACAGAGACCATTTTCTCTTTCAAACCGTCCATTTTGCTATCCTCCTGGGCGCGACCGCCAGGTGCTTTTGTAACTCTTGCCACTTTGCACTCCTAAATCAAAACTTAATGCCAGCACTTCTTGCAGATTCAGCCAAGGCCTTTACACGGCCATGATACTTAAATCCGCTACGGTCAAAAGCTACATCACTTACATTGTGCTCTAGCGATTTTTTTGCGACCAATTCACCAACGAACTTTGCCGCCTCAATAGTGCTTCCATTGGGATATTTGGCTTTCACTGCTGGCTCTACCGTAGAGGCACATGCAATAACCTTACTGGCGGCGGGATCAAATACTTGTGCATAAATATGCTTATTGCTTCTATGCACTAGCAATCTGTATTTACCAGAATTCAGAATCTTTAGTCTCGTAGCTTTTGATCTACGTAAACGCATTTGCTTTGTCGTTAGCATTTATGCATTCCTAATTTATTTTTTCTTGGTTTCTTTCAACACTATTCTTTCATCGGCGAATCTAATACCTTTGCCTTTATATGGCTCTGGCTTACGAAACCCTCTGATTTCAGCTGCAACTTGTCCAACTGCTTGCTTATCGATTCCCTTAATCCGAATTTCGGTCTGTGTCGGTACTTCAGCCTGAACGCCATTTGGCAGAGTATAAACAACAGGATGCGAAAATCCCAGACTGAGATTAAGATTTGTGCCTGCAACTTGCGCTCTATAGCCAACACCAACCAGCAATAGTTTTTTCTCAAAGCCGCTGGTAACGCCAGTAATCATATTAATGATCAACGACCTGAGTGTGCCAATGATTGCCTTGGCATGCTTGGTTGCTTTCAAGGCACTGACCTCGAGGGAACCAGAATCCAGGCTAATTTTTACAGTTTGCTTGTCAAATTCCTGTAATAACTCTCCCAAAGGACCTGTGACGGTTACAGTAGAAGCTTTCACCTGAATGTCAACATTTTCGGGAACAGAAATTGGTTTTGTGGTTGCAAAAGTCATTATTCTTAATCCTTATTACCTTAGGTCACGATACACAGGATTTCACCACCCAAACCACTTTCCCTAGCCGAGCGCTCTGTCATTACACCTTTAGAAGTTGAAACTATAGCAATACCGAGCCCATTCATCACCTGAGGCAAATCAGTTTTTGGCTTGTAAATCCTTAATCCAGGCCGACTAACACGTTTAATCGTCTCTATAACAGCACAGCCATTGAAATATTTCAACAAAACGCTGATGTGGGACTTTTTATCTAAATCGATGAGTTTATAGTCCTGTATATAGCCTTCATCCTTCAAGACTTTTAAAATAGACAACTTAAGTTTAGACGAAGGCATTACAACTTCTTTTCTTTCTGATAATTGTGCATTTCTTATACGAGTTAACATATCTGAAATGGGATCAGTCATACACATATAATTACACCACTATTTTAATAGTCTTTAACACTTAAGCTTATTGTCAAGATCCAGTGTCTTCAACCAGTTACCAGCTAGCCTTAATGACACCTGGAATCTGGCCAGACATTGCAATTTCACGTAACTTAATACGTCCAAGTCCAAATTTTTTATACACACCTCTCGGGCGGCCTGTGAGCGCACATCGCTGGCGTAGCCTTACCGGACTGGAATCACGTGGCAATTTTTGCAATGATTCTCTCGCCGCCAATTTTTGCTCATAATCAATACTGGGGTCATCCAGAATAGCCAGTATTTCAGATCTGCGCTTTGCAAATTTATCTACAATTTTTATTCTTTTTAAATTTCTATTAATTATTGATTTTTTTGCCACAATACTTCCTTAGCTTCTGAATGGAAATCTAAATGCAGACAGCAATGCCTTTGCCTCAGCGTCAGTCTTCGCTGTAGTCGTTACGGTTATGTTCAATCCACGCAATTTATCGATTTTATCATAATCTATCTCTGGGAAAATAATTTGTTCCTTTATCCCCATATTGAAATTTCCTCGCCCATCAAATCCCTTAACCTGAATGCCTCTGAAGTCGCGGATACGAGGAATGGCAATGTTGACCAGTCTATCCAGGAACTCATACATTTTCCTGTCTCGCAGCGTCACCATACAACCAACTGGATAGCCGGCACGGACCTTGAAGGTGGCAATCGATTTGCGAGCCTTGGTTATGATCGGCCGTTGCCCACTAATCTTTTCCAGATCATTAAAGGCATTTTCAATGATTTTTTTATCTACAGATGCCTCGCCTACGCCCATATTAAGCGTAATTTTTGTGATTCGAGGAACCTGCATGGCAGATTTATAACTAAATCTGTCAATCAGCTCTTTCACTACCGTGTGTCGATAAAAATCTTGTAATCGCGTCATTTTTTATACATTGCCTTATTACGAGTCGATCAGGCTACCATCAGATTTAAAGTAGCGCACTTTTAAACCAGATTCATCCAGCTTGAAGCCCACGCGATCTGCTTTTTTAGCTGAAAAATTGTAAATGGCAATATTTGAAATATGTATGGGCATTTCCATCTCAACAATACCACCAGTTACATTTTTATTGGGATTGGGCTTGACATGCTTCTTAACTTTATTGAGGCCCTGTACGATAACACGCTCATCCGATTCATATTTTAGGATAGTGGATCGCTTGCCCTTATCTTTCCCAGCTATTACGATAACGTCATCACCTTTTCGTATTTTTTTCATAATCATCTACCTCTACTATAAAACCTCAGGTGCTAATGACACTATTTTCATAAATTTTGCTGTACGCAGCTCACGCGTAACGGGACCAAAAATGCGCGTACCGATGGGTTCAAGTTTAGCGTTCAATATAACTGCTGCATTGGAGTCGAACTTAATCAAGGATCCATCTGCACGTCGTACACCCTTGGCAGTACGGACGACAACGGCATTATATACTTCGCCTTTTTTAACGCGCCCTCGGGGTGCTGCATCCTTGACAGCTACTTTGATGATGTCACCCACACCAGCGAATCTCCGTTTCGATCCACCTAAAACCTTGATACACATAACGGAACGTGCGCCAGTATTATCCGCGACTTTCAGCACCGACTGCATTTGAATCATAATCTCTTTTACACCCAGTTAATATTTCGGTTTAGAAGTTGAGCCAAGCTTTGGAGTCTAATTTCAACCCCTCCCTAACTAACTTTTATTTTAGACCGCTTTAATCACTTTCCAAGATTTGGTTTTTGATACAGGCTTGGTTTCACAAATTTCGACCAAATCGCCTATTTTATATTGATTGAGCTCATCATGCGCATGAAATTTTCGGGAACGCTTGATAATCTTGCCATATAGCGGATGTTTGACTTTCCGGTCAATGCGAACAGTTACCGTTTTATCTCTATTGTCACTGACCACTTGACCGATCAGAATATTACTTGGATTATCCATATTCATGATTGTGCCGCTTTCTGTCCTAAAATGGTTTTGACGCGGGCTATATCACGTCGAACATTCTTGATTTGTGAAACATTCTCTAACTGCTGAGTGGCCTGTCTCATCCGCAACCCAAATTGTGTTCTACGCAAGGAAAGCAATTCTTTCTCTAACTCCGCTCGATCCTTGTTTCTCAATTCTTCAGTTTTCATATACTTAAGTTCCTAATTGCCTTACAACAAAAGTTGTCTGTACTGGAAGTTTTGCGGAAGCCAATCTGAATGCCTCTCGGGCTAATGCTTCATCCACTCCGTCCATCTCATACAACATCTTGCCAGGCTGAATCTCAGCAACGTAGTATTCTGGATTGCCTTTTCCCTTGCCCATCCGAACCTCGGCAGGTTTTTGGGATATCGGTTTATCCGGGAAAATTCTGATCCAAATTCTACCACCGCGTTTGATATGCCTTGTCATCGCACGTCTAGCAGCTTCAATCTGGCGCGAAGTCAATCGACCACGACCAACTGCCTTTAAACCGAATTCACCAAAACTTACCTTGTTTCCTCTGGTCGCGATGCCGGTATTTCGCCCTTTATGTTGCTTTCTATATTTGGTTCTGGATGGTTGCAACATCTAAAGTATTCCTTAGCCTAATTTCGATTAATCTTCAATGGATACCAAAAGATTCATCACTTTAATCTATAGATGATCTAAACCTGCCGCTCTTTGATAGAGAGCTGTTCACCTTTAAATACCCATACTTTTACGCCAATGACCCCGTAGGTCGTTTTGGCTTCAGCAGTGCCATAATCCACTTCTGCCCTTAAAGTATGAAGAGGCACTCTTCCTTCACGATACCACTCTGTACGCGCGATCTCGATTCCGTTCAAACGGCCGGAGCTCATAATTTTAATGCCTTGGGCACCGAGTCTCATTGCATTTTGTATGGCTCGCTTCATCGCCCGCCTGAACATAATTCTTTTCTCGAGCTGTTGTGTAATATTAGCAGCGATGAGTTGCGCATCTATTTCTGGTTTGCGGATTTCTTCAATATTAATATGAACAGGAATAGCCATCAGCTTTTCAACATTCCGTCTCAAAATCTCAATATCTTCACCCTTTTTTCCAATCACAACACCAGGCCTTGAAGTATGAATGGTAATACGGGCATTTTTTGAAGGCCTCTCAATGACAATATTTCCCACTGAGGCATGGCTCAATTTTTTCAAAAGATATTGTCTGACCTGTATGTCTTCTCTTAGAAAATCCGGGAATTTCTTAGTATTCGCATACCAGCGTGATGACCAATTCTTTAAAACTGAAAGCCGAAAGCCTGTTGGGTTAATTTTCTGTCCCATAATTACTTCAAGTCCTTATTTTATATACTATTTATCACCAACAGTCAGCAATATATGGCAAGTTGGTTTAACAATGCGATTACCTCTACCCTTAGCTCGAGGACTGACCCGTTTGAGTGAAGGCCCACGGTCGACATAAATTTTGGAAACATTCAGTTCGTCAATATCCGCGCCCTCATTATGTTCAGCATTTGCTACCGCAGATTCCAGCAATTTCAATATGATTTCTGCACCCTTTTTAGGACTGAAGGTCAACACCTTAATTGCCTGTTCTACACTCAGTCCTCTTATTTGATCTGCGACGAGGCGTCCTTTCTGAGCAGATAATCTAACTCCACGTAAGACAGCTGTAGTTTGCATTTATTATCCTTATCGCTTAGAACCGGCTTTTTTATCACCAGCATGACCTTTAAAGGTTCTAGTATGTGAAAATTCGCCTAATTTATGCCCGACCATATTTTCCGTAATAAATACAGGAACATGCTGCTTACCATTGTGCACGGCAATAGTCAATCCTATGAAGTCAGGAAGAATTGTAGAGCGTCGTGACCATGTTTTAATTGGTTTCTTGTCATTTTTCTGACGCGCAGTATAAACTTTGTTGATGAGATGCAGATCAACAAATGGGCCTTTTGAAATAGAGCGACTCATACTAAATTAACCTTTTTTAGAATACCTGCTACGTACAATCATATTATCTGTTCTTTTATTCCTGCGTGTGCGAGAACCTTTTGCTGGTGTACCCCAGGGGCTGACAGGATGCCGGCCAGCGGCAGTTTTACCCTCACCACCGCCATGCGGGTGATCAACAGGATTCATTGCAACCCCTCTGACGGTTGGCCGTATACCTCTCCAGCGCGTCGCACCGGCCTTACCGATTGACCTGAGATTATGCTCTGCATTGCCCACTTCTCCGAGAGTGGCACGACAGTCTATATGAATTTTTCTTATTTCGCCTGATCTCAGTTTAATTTGCGAGTAGTTACCCTCCCTAGCCATCAGTTGAACCGATGATCCCGCTGATCGTGCCAGCTGCGCCCCTTTACCTGGCTTAAGCTCAACACAATGCAGGGTGCTTCCTATAGGTATATTACGTATAGGCAAAGTATTGCCCGACTTGATTGGCGCACTTGGGCCATTCACAAGCATTGATCCTACAACCGTATCCTTTGTAGCAATAACATACCTTCTCTCGCCATCAGCATAACAAAGCAAAGCAAGATGGGCACTTCGGTTTGGATCGTATTCTATCCTTTCAACCTTAGCTGGGATATCGTCCTTATTTCTCTTAAAGTCAACGATACGATAATGTTGTTTATGCCCCCCACCTATATGGCGAACTGTAATCCTGCCGCTATTGTTTCGTCCGGCATGTTTTTTCTTTTTTTCTAGTAATTTTGCATAGGGCTCACCCTTATGCAGAAAATTGTTAACTAGTTTAATTACCCCTCTGCGACCTGGTGAGGTAGGTTTGGTTTTTACAAGTGCCATTACTTATCCTCAAATAACTTTACATCAGTAAAGTCGATTTCTTGATCACCTTTTAGACTGACATATGCTTTTTTCCAGCCAGATCTCTTACCCATAAAGCGACCAAATCTCTTATTTTTACCTTTAACGTTGGAGATTTGAACACTCTCTACCTGTATTTTCTGCGATTCCCATAACTGTTCTATTGCTGATTTAATCTCAGTTTTGTTCGCATCTGAAGCGACACGAAAAATAATTTGATGGTGTTTATCTGCAATAAAAGTGGCTTTCTCAGAAATTTGTGGTGACAGAATAATCTGGAACGCTCTTTCTCGACTAATATTTACTGTTTTCATAGCAGCACACTTTCAAATTGTTTGGCTGTCGCCTTAGTGACGATGATGCTATCGTAATGCATCAAACTGACAGGATCGATGCCTGCAACTTCCACTACTCTAGCATGGGGCACATTTCTCGACGCCAGATATAAATTATCATCGATTGCATCTGTGATAACCAGTACATTAGATAGCTGGTGAGTACCCAGTTTCTGGACGAAATCCTTAGTTTTAGGCGTCGCTACTGTGAAGTCATCGACAAATTTAATTCTATTTTCTCTCACAAGCTGGGAAAGGATCGTACATATTCCGGCACGATACATCTTTCGGTTAACTTTATGACTAAAGTTCTCGTCTGGCTTGTTTGGAAATATTTTTCCACCGCCACGCCATATTGGATTCGATGCTGCACCAGTTCGCGCCCTGCCAGTGCCTTTCTGCCGCCACTGTTTATGAGTCGACCTAGCGACCTCGGAGCGACCTTTCTGCGCGCGAGTCCCTGTTCGAGCATTGGCCAAATATGACTTAACAATCTGATGCACTAGTGCTTCGTTATAAGCTCTGCCAAAAACAGAATCAGAGAGACTCAACTCTTCTGATGTCCCATTTTCGTTCACACATAAAATCTTCACTTCGCCCCCAAATTTTTTTCTACTATGCTAAATGGATATGATTAAGCTACGGTCTTTTATTTATGTGTCTGTTTAATGCCAGGACGAATAAAAACGCCATTACCCTTTGCTCCAGGAACGGATCCTTTCAGAAACAACAGTCCTCGCTGCACATCGACTCGTACTACTTCAATATTCTGGATCGTACATTTCTCGTTACCCAAACGGCCTGACATTTTTTTGCCGGGAAAAACGCGCCCAGGGTCTTGGGCCATTCCTATGGAGCCCGGTACATTATGCGATTTTGAATTACCATGACTAGCACGGTTAGAGGAAAAGTTGTGTTTTTTGATAGTTCCGGCATAACCCTTACCTATGGAAACGCCACTGACATCAACTTTTTGACCTACCTCAAAGAGCGCGACACTGATCTCTGCACCAGGCTTCAAATCTGCGATTGCTGCAGGATCAGTCCTGAATTCCTTAATAATCTTACCCGCTTCTACGCCAGCTCGAGCAAAATGGCCTGACAATGGCTTGGTGATTCGGCTTGAACGTTGCAGTCCATGAGTAAGTTGTATCGCAGTGTATCCGTCTTTGTTTGCAGATTTGATTTGAACAACTCTATTTCCTGAAATATCCAAAACGGTGACCGGCACACTACTCCCTGTTTCGGTAAATACTCTAGTCATTCCTATTTTTTTACCGATTAATCCTGGCATCATTTCTTTTCCTTTAACTACTTTTATTATTCAGGCTATTCAAAAATACACAATCAGCTATAACTCAACCGACGCTGCCTACAGCTTAATTTCAACGTCTACACCAGCAGGTAGATCCAATTTCATCAAGGCATCTACCGTTTTATCTGTTGGATCAATAATATCCATTAAACGGAGATGCGTTCTAATTTCGAATTGATCTCTTGATGTTTTATTCACATGCGGAGAGCGTAATAAATCAAATCTTTCAATACGCGTAGGCAACGGAACTGGTCCTCTTACAACCGCGCCAGTTCGCTTCGCTGTTTCGACAATTTCCATCGCTGACTTATCGATTAAGCGATAATCGAAAGCTTTTAAGCGAATGCGTATTTTTTGACTTTGCATAGATTAACCTGTTATAAACTCTTAATTCTTGATCTTAATTTACAGCCACCAACTTAATACGTTGCTTTTGATTGTTGCTTGTCTTTGACAAACAACAGTTAGCAGGTTATCGATTACATCAGCAGCTACTTGGGTTTACTTAATCATCAAATTACCTGCAAGCACCAACCCATTACTCAATTTACTCTATAACCTTGGCCACCACACCGGCACCCACTGTCCGACCGCCTTCGCGGATGGCAAAGCGCAAGCCTTCATCCATTGCAATCGGTGCTA